>CANRJK010000042.1 GCA_947630955.1 uncultured Bacilli bacterium
CAATTGAAAGTAGGTGAGTTATGGAAGATACAATTGCTGCTATTTCTACTTCTTTAGGAGTTGGAGCAATATCAATAATAAGAGTAAGTGGCAAGGATGCTATTAAGATAGTTAACAAAATATTTAAAGGAAAAAATTTAAATACTGTTGATAGCCATACAATTAATTATGGACATATTGTTGATAAAGATGAACTAATTGACGAAGTTTTAGTATCAGTTATGAAATCCCCAAAAACTTTTACAACCGAAGATGTAGTTGAAGTGAATGTTCATGGTGGTATTGCGACAACAAATAAAGTATTAGAATTACTTTTAAACAATGGATGTCGTTTAGCTGAACCAGGGGAATTTACAAAAAGAGCTTTTTTAAATGGGCGAATTGATTTAATTGAAGCAGAAAGTGTAATGGATTTAATAAATGCTAAAACAAACGATGCCAGAGCTTTAGCAGTTAACCAATTAAGTGGTTCCATCTCCAATTTAATTAGAAAATTGCGTAAAGACTTAGTTGATGTTTTAGCTAATATTGAAGTTAATATTGATTATCCAGAATATGAAGATATTGAAGTTATGACGATTGATATGTTAAAAAATAAATTAGCATGGCAAAAACAAAAAATAGAAGAAATTTTAAAAAAATCTTTAGATGGTCAAATAATAAAAGAAGGTATAAAAACCATTATTATTGGACGCCCTAATGTTGGTAAAAGTAGTTTGTTAAATAAGTTACTAGAAGAAGATAAGGCAATTGTTACGGAAATAGCAGGAACAACAAGAGATATAGTTGAAGGTCAAATTACTTTAGATGGAATATTATTAAATATTATCGATACAGCTGGCATTCGTGAAACAGATGATATTGTTGAAAGTATTGGCGTTAAAAAAAGTTTAGCGCTTATCGATGAAGCAGATTTAATATTATTTGTTTTAAATAATAATGATATATTAAATGATGATGATTATAAAATATTAGATCAAATAAAAAATAAAAAAAGTATTATAGTTATTAATAAGACAGATTTAGAAAACAAATTAGATATTAATAAACTTAAAAATAAAAACATTGTTATGCTTTCTGCATTAAAAAATATTGGATTTGATAAATTAAAGCAAATGATTAAAAAATTATTTAATTTAGATATGATTAAACAAAAAGATTATACTTATTTAAGTAGTGCTAGAAGTATATCAATATTAAAGAAAGTACTAATTTGTTTTGATAATATTGATGAGGGATTAAAAAATAACATGCCTATTGATATGTTAGAAATTGATTTAAAAGAGGCTTGGAATCTATTAGGAGAAATTATTGGCGAAAATTATAGTGATGAATTAATTGATGAATTATTTAGTCAATTTTGTTTGGGAAAATAAAAAAGATACAAAAAAAAATAATTATATGTTATCATATAAATAATGAAGGGAGTGTAATTAATGGCAAAAATGTGTAAAACTTGTGGAACTGTTTGTGATGATAATTTTAATAATTGCCCAAATTGTGGAAGTGTTTTAGGTATTTCTCAAAACCAGCAAGTAAATCAACAGGTAAATCAACAAGTAAACCCACAAATGAACCAATATTACCAACAAGGCTACTATGGACAACCTATGTATGGACCACAACCAGTTGATCCTACAGCTAAATCTAAATTAGCTGCTGGCTTATTAGGAATTTTTTTAGGAAGTTTAGGTATTCATAATTTCTATTTAGGATATACAGGAAAAGCTGTCGCACAACTTTTAATAACAATTTTAACTTGTGGTATAGGTGGAATTGTAACTAGTATATGGGGATTAATTGAAGGTATATTTATTTTAACTGGTAGGATTAATGTTGACGCGCAAGGGAAACCTCTTACAGATTAGTTTAAAAATAGTAAGTTTCTTACTATTTTTAATATGTAGTTATTTGTATGTTAAAAGTAATATTAAAATAAATTGTCTCTTTTTTGAAATAACGGGTTTATATTGTCCAGGATGTGGTATAACAAGACTTTTTGAATCTTTATTTAAAGGACATCTATATCAAGCTTTTCGGTTTAACCAATTAATTTTTATCTTATTATTTACTTTACCTATTTATTTTATCTTTATGGATAAGTTAGATAGAAAGGTACGAAAAAATTTTTTGTATTGTTTACTTATTTTTACTTTTTTGTTTTGGATATTAAGAAATGTTTCCTTTTTTTCTTTTTTACAACCAATAAATTTAGAATCTATTTTGTAGATTCTTTTATTGTTAATTTTATATTTATGTATTATAATATGTGAGATAAGTGGGTGTTTATATGTACGAAGTAATTGTTGTCGGAGGTGGACATGCTGGTTGTGAAGCTGCTTTAGCATGTGCAAGAAAAGGACATAAAACTTTATTAGTAACTGGAAATATAAATAATATTGCCGATATGCCATGTAATCCATCAATTGGTGGGAGTGCTAAAGGTATTGTTGTTAGAGAAATAGATGCTTTAGGTGGTGAGATGGGTAAAAACGCTGATAAGAGCCTGCTGCAAATAAAAATGTTAAACAGTGCTAAAGGCCCAGCTGTTCAATCTTTAAGAGCGCAAGCTGATAAAATAACATATCCAAAGGAAATGTTAAAAACTTTAAAAAATACCTCTAACTTAAGCATTAAAGAAGCTATGGTTGAAGATTTAATCATTGAAGATAAAAAAGTAAAAGGTATTTTTTTATCTGATGGTGAAAAAATAAATTCCAAAGCCGTAATATTAACAACAGGTACCTATTTAAAAGCCGATATTTTAGTTGGTGATACAAGAACAAGACAGGGACCACATGGTGAAAAAACAAGTAATTTTTTAAGTGATAAATTACGTGAATATGGATTTAATATTATTCGTCTTAAAACGGGAACGCCACAACGAATTGATAAAAAAACAATTGATTTTTCTTCAACTAAAATTGAAGAAGGAGATAAAATTTATCATACGTTTAGCTTTGATATGAAACCACAATATAAAATTGAAAATCAAGTTCCATGTCATTTAATTTATACAACAGAAAAAACAAAAAAGATTATTTTAGATAATCTTAATAAATCAAGCATGTATGGTGGACTTTCAGATATTAAAGGTGTTGGTCCTAGATATTGCCCATCAATTGAAGATAAAATAGTACGTTTTAAAGATAAAGAAAAACATCAACTATTTTTAGAACCAGAATCTCTTTATTATGATGATATTTATATTCAAGGTTTCTCAACAAGTATGCCATATGATGTTCAAGAAAAGATGGTGCATAGTCTTCCTGGTTTAGAACATGCTAAAATACTGAAATATGCCTATGCAATTGAATATGATGCAATTGATGCAAAACAGTTAAAACAAAGTTTAGAAACAAAAATTATCGAAAATTTATTTACAGCTGGACAAATAAATGGAACAAGTGGATATGAAGAAGCTGCATGTCAAGGTTTAATGGCGGGAATTAATGCAAGTTTAAAATTGGAAGGAAAACAACCATTAATATTGAAAAGAAATGAAGCTTACATTGGTGTTTTAATTGATGATTTAGTAACTAAAGGAATAATTGATCCATACCGTTTACTTACATCACGTGCAGAATATCGTTTACTTCTTCGTAGCGATAATGCTGATTTACGTCTTACAGATTATGGTTATCAAGTTGGATTAATTTCGGATGCTCGTTTCAAACGCTTTAATGACAAGAAAAAGAAAATTAAAGAATTAGAACAATTATTAAAAACTACTAGAATAACTCCAACCATTAAAACAAACGAATATTTAAAAATAATCCCAACAACGCCTTTAAAAGATGGCATTTCTTTATATGATTTATTAAAAAGACCAGAGATAAATTTTGATCATATCGAACATTTTATTAAAATTAATTATGATGATGAAATAAAAGAACAAATATTTATAAATAACAAATATGCTGGTTATATTGTTAAAGCTAATAAAGAAGCCGCTAAAATGGTTGATTTAGACAATAAAAAAATTCCTGATGATATCGATTATGATAAAATTCATAATCTAGCTAGTGAAGCTAAACAAAAATTAAATCAAATAAGGCCAACATCAATAGGACAAGCCTTACGTATAAGTGGTGTTAATCCAGCCGATATTTCCTTAATAATGATTTATCTAAAAAAGGAGTATTTTTATGAATCTAAATGATTTTATAAAAGCTGTAGCTGATTTAAATATCAATTTATCGCTTGCTCAGTTAGATGCGTTAAAAAAATATTATGAGTTATTAATTTCATACAACAAAGTTATGAATTTAACAGGCATAACAGAAGAAAATGAAGTATATTTGAAACATTTTTATGATAGTTTAACGATTAGTAAAGTAATTGATTTAAACAAAGTAGAAAGTTTGTGTGACATGGGAAGTGGAGCTGGTTTTCCTGGTATTGTCTTAAAAATAGCTTTTCCAAATATTAAAATAACTTTATTAGATTCTCTTCAAAAAAGAATTAATTTCTTAAATATCGTTATCAAAGAATTAAATTTGCAAGATATTGAAGCTATTCATTGTCGTATTGAAGAATATGCTTTAAATAATAGAGAAAAATTTGAAGTAGTAACAGCACGTGCTGTTGCATCAACTAATATTTTGTTAGAATATGCAAGCGCATTAATTAAAGTAAATGGTTATTTTATAGCTTTAAAAGGAAAAATGGATAATGAACATAATTATGATAAAGCTTTAAATATTTTAGGTATGGAAGTAGAAAAAGAAGAAAAATTTTTATTACCTATTGAGCAAAGTTCAAGAACTATTTTAAAGGTAAAAAAAAGAAAAGTAACGGATAAAAAGTATCCAAGAAGTTTTAAGGAAATAAAGAATAAACCACTATAATTGAAGCAATTTATATTGCTTTTTTTATTAAATATGTTATTTCCCAAAAAATATTGTATTATTTCCCAAAATATATTATAATAATTTATAGAAGATAGAAGTGGGGTTGTTTATGAACGACGCAAAAAACAGAATCGTTGAATTAAATTTAAATGATGTTCTTCCTAATCGTTTTCAACCTCGTATAAAATTTAATGAGGAATCGATAATTGAATTGGCAGAATCCGTCAAAGAACATGGTGTAATTCAACCAATTATAGTTAGACCAATAGGTGATAAATATGAAATTGTAGCAGGCGAAAGACGTTATAAAGCCTGTGTTTTAGCGGGTCTTCAAACAATACCAGCTATCATTTTAGATTTAAATGACAAGGATAGTGTAGAACTAGCTTTAATTGAAAATATTCAACGCAGAGATTTAACTCCAATAGAAGAAGCTATTTCTTATAAAAAAATATTAGATATGGGTTACCTCACTCAAGAGCAATTAGCAAAGAAGCTTGGTAAAAGTCAATCAGCGATTTCTAATAAAAAAAGATTATTAAATTTGTGTGATGAAGTTCAAGAGGCTTTGATGGAAGAAAAAATTTCTGAACGACATGCAAGGTCTTTACTTAAAATAGAAAATTCTTCTGAACAAAGAAAAATGTTAAATCGTATAATAACAGAGCGCTTAACTGTTAGAAAATTAGATGAAGCAATCAAAGAATTATTAGAAAATCAAAATTCATTAGAAACTTCATCTATATCTTTAATTAATGATGAAGAAACTAAACCGATAATACCACCAAAAGAAGAAGCTATCGATGATGAAGAAATTATTGATATATCTAAATTATTTGATGAAAGTTTATTTATTAATGATGATGTAAAACAAGTTAACAAACAAGAAAATGTTAATTTAAAAGAAAATGACATTAGAGAAGAAAATCAGCCAAAAGCAATAGAAAGTGTTGCATTTGGAGAGCAGATGAAAGAAGATAAAAATGGGGAGATTGATAATATGATGGAAAATTCACAAATACCTGTTCAACCTGAACAACCAGTTGTTAGTTCACGTTCATTTGGTAAATTTTTTGATCCAGCTTTATTTGAAGATGAAGATAATGCTGCTCCAGGAGGAGATCAATTTATTTTTAATACACAACCAGTTGTACCAACTAATACATCAGCGCCACAGACAGCATCAATACCTTTAGAAGCTATCCAACCAGTTCAAACATCCCCATCATCACCATATATTATATCTCAGCCAACAACTCAACCATCAACGATATCACAACCTATGCAAACGCCATCCCCAACTGCTCAACCACAAATGGTAGTACAACCTGCACCTGTCATAGAGTCCCAACCACAACCAGCACAACCAGTAAAACAAGAGGAAACTATTTTTCCAAATTTAGTTGCAAATGATAACAATAGTGGTAGTAGTGATTTTATTGATGCTCAAACCTTTAATAATTTTCTTGATCCAACTTATGTTGATGGAACAAAGCAAGCTTTAGAACCAGCTAATAAAAATGTTATTGATGCTAGTGTTTTTGCTAAATTCTTAGATCCAGATTATGATATGCAAAGCGACGTGAACAATCAAGAACCACCAGTTAATAATAGTACTCCAGTTATACCATCTATGACCTTTGCTCAATATCTAGATAGTGATAAGTCTATAGATCAAATTTTTTCTGAAGCTCAAACTCAACCACAAAATATTGAAACAAGTGTTGCTTCAGCTCAACCATTAAATAATGGTGTAGTGGGACAAAATGATTCAACTTCATCTTCCGCAAAGCCAGATTTATTAGCACCTATGTCTGATAATAATAATTTTAGTTTTAATGTGACACCAATGTCACCACAACAGACTATTGAACCAGTTCAAGCGTCACCAGTAAATCAACCATTAACGCCAGATAATTCATTAGAGCAAGTAAATAATCAAGTTGTATCTCAACCAAGTGAACCAACAACGCAAACAACTGCACAACCTGTAGAAGAAGAACAACCTTTATTTGTAACAGCAACGCAGCCTAATGAGACATATAGTATGCCAACAACCCCAATAATTGATAATGTTGATTTAAATGCTTTATTAGGTGCTACTGAGCCACCAAAAGAAGAAGTTCAAATATCTGAAGCAAATACGGAACCAGAGCCAACAATTGAACAAACCCCTCAAATTTTAGATACATCAATTCCAACAACACCATCAACATTAGAATCAACAATCCCAGCACCAATTAATAATCAACCAATTATTGTTACTGACTATAATAAACAGTATGATCCTGTTTTACCTGAAGAAATGACTGTTTCTAAACCAAAAGCTGATTTTAAACAAGTATTAAATATGATTAGGTCTTTAAATGACCAGATTGAATCTTTAGGTTTTCAGATAGATACTGAAGAATATGATTTACAAGATACATATCAAGTAGTGTTTAAAATTAATAAAAATGATAATTAGTACCTTTTGGTACTTTTTATATTATTTTTTTCTTTTTAAAAATCCATAAACAAATACTTATAATAATCAAACAAACAGCAATAATAATGGGATAACTATATTTGTAGTTAATTTCTGGAATATATTTTAAATTCATCCCATACCAACTAGTAATAACTGTTAGTGGCAAAAAAATAGCTGTTAAAACAGTTAATATCTTAATAACGCGATTTTGATAAAAATCTAAATATGATTGATATATTTCACTTAGATGAATAGTATTTTGAATTAAATCATCAGTATAAATATTTAAACGATTTAATTTACCAATAAATTTATTAGTATCTAGATGATTATTTTCATTATTAATATCAGAACAAAAATTAATTAAGTATCCATAATATCTTTTGTAATATAATAACTCTTTTTTGATTTTAAAAATTAAAGGATTTAAATTGTTACTAATTTCTTTTTCAAATAATTGTTTTTCAATATTAACAATTTTATTTTCAATATATTCTAAATTACTAAAACTGTTATCAATAATTTTATTTAATAAAAAATTTAAAATATCTTCAAAACCATTCATATTCTCTAAATTACTGTTAACGTTTTCTAAGATTTTATTAATTTTGTCATTATTATCAATATTTATAAAAAATAGAATATTATCTTTTAAAATAATTCCAATTTTTCCAATTATTTTATTAATATCATCCATTGATTTTATTATTAATATTCCAAAAAAGTAATTTTGATACATATAAATAGTTGGTTGTAATAAGTTATTAGTATTTAAACTATCATTTATTATTTTATAATCAAGATTAAATCTTTCATATATTTCCTCTATTTGTTTTATGTTTCCATACCAAAAATATTTTTTTTGATTGGAAATTTTATTATTGGTATCCTTTTTTTCTTTATTATTTTTACTTAATTCATAAAACATAATATCACCATCTTTATTATGTCCAAATTAAACAAAACCATTAAAAATATGTTATAATGTAAAAGTAGTGATGATTATGATAGATTTTAATTATTTTGCAAAAATTGATATTAGAGTAGGAACAATTATTGAAGCTGAAAACTTTAAAGAAGCTATAAAACCAGCATACAAACTCAAAATAAATTTTGGTGATGAGGTTGGTATAAAACAAACATCAGCTCAAATAACAGAAAATTATCAATTAAAAGAATTAATTGGTAAACAAGTAATTGCTGTTGTTAATTTTCCAAAAAAACAAATAGCTAATTTTATGTCAGAAGTGCTTGTTTTAGGAGTATATTCATCAACAGGTGTCGTTTTATTATCACCTTTAGAAAAAGTGTCTAATGGATCTAAAATTGGTTAAAATAATAAAAAAAGAAAAAGATTATACGTGGTATAATAATAGTGGTTGGAGATGATATTTTGATTTGCAACAATTGTAAAAAAAGCAATTTAGAGGAAGCTAAAATCTGTATTCATTGTGGTACAATATTAAATGAAAGAAATAATGTAAAGAGTAGCAATGAATTGAAGAAAACAAAAAAGAGTTATCATCATTTAGTTTTTTTAGTTGTTACTTGTTTTTCAGTTCTTCTTGTTATTGCCATAACATCAAAGCATAATATTAAAGATAAAACTTCAAATCCAACAAATTTTTCATATAGTAGTAATTATAAAGTTGATTCTTTTTTTGCAACTTGGTTAACTTTGGAAGATTATTGTTTTGTATTTAATAAAAATAAAACTTTTTCTTGGTATCAACAAGTTAGTGAGTCACATGATAATTATTACAGTGGAAAACTTGAATGGAAACGAGGGAATGAAGCTTTGAATGATTTAAATTTATCACTTGCTAAAATTAAAAATATTGTTGTAACAAAAGAAGATGTAAATATTAAAGATATTTACTCATTAAAATTAATTCCAACAAAACAAGTTCTAGAAGGTGTTGACGTTTCAGAAAATTTAAAACATGAAAATATTTATTGGAAATTTTTACTTATTAAATATACAGCTAGTCAAGCCCAAGTTTTTAATTATGGAACAGGACAAACCTATTATCTAAAATTAAATTAAAAAAATTATTGTTATTTTAAAGAAGTATGTTTTTTTGCATACTTCTTTTTTATAGACAAAAAAATAGATAAAAAATATCTATTTAAATTTCATAAAGTTTGTTAATTGATGAAAATCAATTTTTTTATATATAAAAACAATAAAAAAATCATCTTTGACTATTAAAGATGACACTAAATTTTTAATAAAGATAATTTTTCCATATTTTTTTCTTTTAATTTTTCAGTTGGGTGGACATAAAAAGCTAAAGTTATTTTTATATCAGAATGTCCGAGAATTTCCATTAATGTTTTAGGATCAAATCCTAATTCTATACATCTTGTAGCAAAAGTATGTCTTAAGGCATGAAAATTAAATCCTCCTATTTTTAGTTTATTTAAAATTCTTTTATATTTATTATAATAACTTCTTGGTTCTAGTAATTTATTAGTATTAGTTAAAACAAAATTTTCATCACTATAACTTTTCTTATTTCAAAAAAAGGAAGAATTGTTGATGGTATATGAATTGTTCTTTTAGAATTTACTGTTTTTGGTTCATTGATAACTATTTTTGTTTTATTTTTAGCATTTTTTTCAAGATTTTTTACCCTAGATACAGTTCTATTAACATAAATAGTTTGATTTTTTATGTCAATATCTTTCCATTTTAATCCGCATACTTCACCAATTCGAAGTCCCATATATAAAGCAATAAATATGCCTAATTCTTCATTATCAAAATGATTTTTAATATATTTTTCTAGTTTTTTTTGATCTTCCAGTCCCAAAGTTTTGATTTTTTTAGGAATAATTTTTGGTGCTTTAACTGTTATATTTATTTGACCATAAGTTGTAATTTGTTTTAAAACAGTTAATATATCTCTTATTGTTTTGTTACTTAATCCACTTTTTGTTTTTAAGGTGATAAAGTCCAAAACTTTTTGGTTATTAATTTTATTTAATTTTAGGCTTCCAAAAAAAGGGTTTAAATGGTTATTTATAATATCTAAATATCTTGAATAAGTTGATTCTTTTACACTAAATAATTTTTGATTTATCCAATTTCTAGATAAATACATAAATGTATCTTTGGTTAAAATATTCTTATTTTCTTTTAATGATAACATAATCTTATTTCTTTTATTTTTAGCAGTAGAATAATTTTTGCCATAAACATATCCATATATAATTTTATTATTTATGTCATAACCTTTAATATATCTTGCTTCCCATCTGCCATCTTTTCTTTTAAAAATATTTTCTCCCTTTCTAGCCATTTTACCACCTCCATTTATTCTAATTGACTATTTTTTTGACTGCTAATTTAAATTCAAAAGAACCTATTTTGTCGAATTTTGTTGCTTTTAATATTTAAAAATGATATAATCACAATAGAAAAAGTAGATAATTGTTTATATTTTCATTGATTTATAAAGCATATATCTTTTTCATCAATTAACAAACTTTATGAAAAAAATATATTTATTACATTATTATTATTTCTATTTTTTTTTAAAATATTCATTATAAAAAAATTAAAATAAAGAAGATGGAAATATAAAATAAAATTTACTTAAAACAATGGATTTATTGGAGGTATTGTAGTATGAATTTTAAATATCTAAGTAATAGTTCACTTATGTTAATAATAATGTTGGTTTTTACTTTATTAAGTAGTGTGGCATATACGGCTTTGCAATCAAATGTAAGTGTAACAGCCGATTTGAATGTTCACCATGTTGAAGAAAGTGGCGAACTTTATAAAAAATTAACAGTCAATGCATATCTTGATAATATCAAGAGTGAATATGTAGAATCAGATAATGGAATTGATTTTAGCAAAATCTCATCAGATACGAATGGGAAAGGAATATATGAATTACATACAACAAAAGATGATGAACACCCAATCTATTATTATCGTGGAGCTGTAACAGATAACAATATAATATTTGCAGGCTTTTGTTGGAAAATAATCAGAACTACGGAAACAGGAGGAGTAAAAATAATCTATAATGGAAGTCCAACAAGTGATAATAAGTGTACAAACACTACAGGTTCAAATACGCAAATAGGAACCTCTGCATATAATAGTAGTTATACAGAAGCGAAATATGTAGGATACAAATATGATAATGATGAAGTAGATAGTACCATAAAAACGAAAATAGAGTCATGGTATAAAAC
>CANRJK010000043.1 GCA_947630955.1 uncultured Bacilli bacterium
GCTGTGCAATAATTTTTCTTTTTTAATTATTTTAATTTTTTTAAATAAACTATTGACTTTTCATAGTTGGTCTCCTACTAATTAACTATTAATATTATAACATAATTTTAAAATTAAAAATTAACATAACTAATTTAATAATATATATGATATTATTAATATGGTGATTATATGGTTAGACAAAAAATAAAAATGTATATTCCCTTAACTATCATTATTTTAATTGCCACTTTTGGATGTTTATATTTCTATCAAAAAACAAATAAAAAAACATATATAGATAAAAAAAGTAGTAATTATCTAAAAGAACTAAAAATTGAAAATCATAATATTGATTTTGATCCTCTTAAAGATTATTATGAAATAACAGTAGATGATAGTGAGACAAGTTTATCAATTATAGCTGAGCCACTTGATAAAAGCGCTAAAGTTAAAATATTTAATAATGATGATCTAACCAAACATAATCAAATATATATTTATGTAACAAGTAAAGACCATGATATACATAAATATACTATTAGTTATAATAATGAAACAGCCGAAAGGTATTTTAAAAATAATATTGACGACTGCACAAATATTAACTCCGAATATTGTTTTAAATTTTTCAATCTTAAAAATAAAGATAAAGATAATTTCTTATTCTTTTCATATGATAGTCTAACAACTAGTGGTTATCCTAAGACTAATATTATCAATATCAATAATAAACAAATATTTAAAAAGAAACTTATTGATGGTGAATTTAGAAATTTCAATATTATTGATGATAAAATTATTTTTACTTATAACAATAAGAAAGACAAAAATAAAATTTATTTATATGGTGTTGATCTTAATGGTAATATCGTCTTAAATAAAACTATAGTAAATCAAAATTATAAAAATTTATATACGTATGCGATAAAAATATCTTCACAAAAATTAAAACTAAAAACGAAAATAACCAATTTGACTAAACAGTATGTATGTAAAATTAAAAATAATGATGTTATTGAAGCTAGATATGACATTAATTATAAAAATAAACAATTTGAAGAACCAATACTAACTAGCAAACTTTCAGCTTTAGAATATAAAATTCTCATGAATATAAAATGTTAAGCTAAAACTTCTAATAAAAGATTTACAATTTCATCTAAAATAATATTCTTACATTCTTTTCTTTTTAATGTAGGTAATATTATTTTTTTAGTAATATAATTATTTTCTTGACGATTATAGATACTGATAAAAACGACATTATCATCGCCTCTTAAATTATTTGGATCCTTACGATTAATTTTACCAGTTACACCAATACCATAATCAGCTAAAGCATAGTTTGAAATAGCTAAACTCATCTGTTTAGCAACTTGAAGGCTATAGACACTATATTTATCTATAGTTTCTTTTTTTACACCCATCTTTATTTTATATTCATTAGAGTAGGTAACAGCACTAAACTTTAAAACTTCACTTGCTCCTTCTACATTCGTTATAGCATTAACAATAAAACCACCACTACAAGATTCCATTGTCGCAATTGTTTGTTTTTTATTCTGTAAAATTTTAACTATTCTTTCCATTTTTACTTATATAATTAATTATAAATTTATAATTAATATTCCTTTCTACTAATATTTTAACGACTTATATTTTAAAAAAACATATATAGATATGTTTTAATTTTTAACCTTTTCTCGTCTTTTTTTAGGTTTAATACTATCAAGTTTTTTTCTTTCAATTTTCTTAAACATTTCTGTTTTACAATTCATTAAATCTTTAATTGATTCCCTATTATGTAAAGTATTAATAATACGAGCTATATAATTAGAACAATCTGATTCATGAAACCATTTAGCTTTTCTAATTTCTTCTGGAACATATGTTAAGTTAGTTGAATAAATTCTTGTGAATAAACCTTGTTCATAAGCTTCAACAAATTTAGTTGTTCCTTCTGTAAATAATGAAAAGGTCGCAATAAGATAAATCTTTTTAGCTCCTCGTTTTTTTAACTCAGCTGCTACATCAATAACAGAACTACCAGATGCAATCATATCATCAACGACAATAATATCTTTTCCAAGAACATCAGGTCCCATATAAATATGATCAACGATAGGATTTTTACCATTAACAACTTTACTTAAGTCACGACGTTTATAGAAAACACCAACATCACAACCTAACATTTCAGCATGATATCTAGATCTTTCCATCGCTCCCATATCGGGACTAACAACTAATAGATTATTGATATCTTCCTTTTTAATTAAATCATCTAAAATAATATGTGTTGGATAAAAATTTTCAAAAGGTAAATTAGGTATAGCATTACTTATATTAGGATCATGTGCATCAAAAGTTACAATATCATTAACACCTAACTTTTCTAACTCTTGTAAAGCTAAAGCGCAGTCCAAAGATTCTCTTCCTTTTCTTCGATGTTGTCTTGACTGGTAAAGTAAAGGCATAACTAGCGTAATTTTTTCACTACGTCCATTAGTAGCTGATAAAACACGTTTTACATCTTGGAAATGTTCATCTGGTGACATATAATGTGTATTATCATGCATTTGATAATTAATACTGTAATTACCAACATCACATAAAATATATATATCTTGATCTCTAACGCTATCTTCAATTTTTATTTTACCTTCACCATTCGAAAAACGGCTATTTGTAATATTAGTTATATAGCTTTTTTTATCGCCACGAATAGCACATAATTCTTTGTCAATTTTTTCCCCTACTTCTTTAAAATTATCTAAAACAATCAATTTAATATTATTACTTTTCTTCATTACTAAACCTCTTTCATCACTACATTTTATATTTAAATTAATTTTGAACACCAACAAATTCAAAAATAATTTTTGATTTAACTAACCCCATTTTAACCGAACAATTAAAGACTAAATTTTTTTGTTTATCATTAATAACTATCTGTTGCGTTGTTGTGGTAAAACCATGTTTAATCGTAACCATATGAGTTCCATAATATAAAGGAAACGTTACAGTATTACCATTAGCAACTTTACCTAACAAGTAATTATCAACATAAACACTAAAAGCTATAGCACAACCTACAAAATTATTAGGTCTTATAATAGTAATACTACCAACTTTAAGTTGCTCATCAGCTACATTATTATTTACATTTTTATAAAGCTCCATTTTAACACCACAATTTGTACAAAAGACAGCTTTATCATCATTATACATTCCACATTTTGGACAATTCATAAACTAACTCCTCACACATCATACTTCTCATAAAAATAATCCACAATAGCATCTACTGATATTGGTTCATGACAAATTTTTTCAATTACCTCACTTGAACTATACGTACCACCATACTGATAGATATTGTAAATTAAATAATCAGTAATTTTTTTAATATTACCTTCTTTTAATAAAGAGTCAATATTACCAAGATCTCTTTTTATAGCTTTTAAAAACATACCATCATAAATATTACCTAAAAGATACGATGGAAAATATCCGAAACAGCCATCAGCCCAATGAATATCTTGTAAAAGACCATCTTTATCACTAGTAACATCAATATTTAAATATTCTTTGACCTTATTATTCCAAATACTTGGTAACTCATCAACACTTATCTCATCATTAAATAAAGCTTTTTCGATTTCATATCTAATAATGATATGCAGACAATACGTAAGTTCATCCGCATTAATTCGAATAGGTGTCATCTTAATTTCATTTAAATGCTCACAAAATTCTTGAACGGAACAATCTAAGTGCAACTTCTTTTTGATATCATCATAAATAGGTAGCCAAAAATTAATATTGCGACCTAGAATATTTTCAAAAAAACGAGACTGACTTTCGTGAAGACCATAAAGGTCAACTTCATCATTATCTAACATCGATATTTCTTTTTTTATATTTTGCTCAAATAAAGCATGACCACCTTCATGAATAATTGTCGAAACAAATTTAAAAGGATTTTTTTCTTGTTTAAAAACAATTCTAATATCATCACAACTCATTTTTTCAGTACTAGCATGATCAAAAATACCTAAAGTACCACGATTAAAATCAAAGCCAATATAATTAAGCAAATAAGTTGCACAATCCATTAATTCACTAACACTATAATCATTATTGTAATCATCAAAAACTTGAATTTTTGCTTGTCTTTTTTTAATCAAAGGTATAAGTTTTTCTTTTAATTTATCAAATAAAGGGTCAATTATTTCACTTGTTACCCCTCTTTCATAACTTTCTAACATAGCATCATAAAGATTTTTATCTGGATACATATAAGTATAGTATTGTTTAGTCATAGTAACTAATTTTTCTAAATAAGGTTTAAATAATTGATAGTTATTTTCCTTTTTAGCTTTTAACCAAATAACTGAAGATAAATCACATAGTTTTCGGTACTCCTGATAAAAAGCAACTGGAACTTTCTTATTTAAATCATATTTTCTTTTTTGTTTTCTAATAAATTCTTGCATTAAACAATCTAGTTTTTGAAATTCTGAACCATTTAAGCAACGTTCTAACAAATTAGAATACTCATCAGAAGTCTTTAACTTAAAAATTTTCGCATCATATTGAGTCTTAATTTCAATTAGATAATCATTTGCCTCTTTAGGTACTTTCGTCTTAAGCTCCCAGGATAATAAATTACGAACATACTGCAATTTTACTATATTATGTTGATATTCATAAAACTCTTGTATTGACTTCATATACCCTCCTAATTTATTATAGCATACTTTTTTTATTTTCTAACACGATTTTAACCTTAAATTTATCTAAGAAAAAAGTTGCATTATATTTTCTTTTATAATATACTAAAGTCAAAGGAGCTGTCTATGAAAGTATTAAAAGTTTTTATATGTGTATTAATTACTATCTTATGTATTTTTACACTATCAATTGGTACAATGTCACTGATTGCTAAAAAAAATTTAGACTCAAAACAAATAAAAAAAATAATTGATGATAATGGTATCGATTTTATTCTTGAGTCTTTAGATAAAGATGATAAAGCACTTTTAGATTCAACGAAAAAGTTTCTAGTAGAAGTTGGTATTCCTAAAGAAGCAATTGATGATGTTTTAAATTCAAAAGGAACAAAAAATTTTATCAGTACATATATTTCTAATTGCGTTTCTTACTTGTTAAATGAAAATGAAGAAATTCCTTTGACTAAAAAAGACTTAAAAGAATTAATTTCTTCTAATATCGATGTTATAGAAACATCAATGAATAAACAAGAAAAAGAATTTATCGATATTGGTAAAAAAGCTATATACGATTATATTGATAAAAAAGGTGATAAAATAATTGCTTTCTTCCCTACACCTAAAGATTTATTAGGAGAAATTGATCAGAGTCAAATAACCGTTTATAACAATCTTTCTTTGAAAGACATAACTGAAAAAATATCATTTTTTATAAGTAATAAATTTCTTTTAACAACCATATGTATATCTATTGCGGCTATAGTTGTTCTTATTTTAACAAACTTAAAAAGAAGAGTTTGGGCAAAATATTTAATAGCGATTGGCTTTACTTATTCAGCTATTATGCTAATAATCAAATTAATTATTGATGTAGCTATTAAATTAGTTTTAAGTGATTATAATAAAAAAACTTTAGACGTTATAAAATATATTGCCAATAATTGTAGTAATTATTTATGGATTAGCATTATATCATCTTTAATTATAAGTATTATTTTATGTATTATTTACGGGCTAAGAAAAAAAGAGCTTACGATTTTAACTTCTTCTTAACTTATTTGTTACTTCACGCATAAAATATGTAAAAAGCGGGCACTAACTTCTAGTGTTCGTTTTTTGTTGGTAAATTTACATTACGAATTCTCTTCAATTTATATATAGTTTATAGATAAAAGATGTTATAATATTTGTAAGAGAGGAGTTTGTTGTATGTCTTTAATTAATTGTAAAGAATGTGGAAAACAGATAAGTGATAAAGCTAAAAAATGTCCACATTGTGGGGTTGAAAATAATTTGGTCACTTGTCCAGAGTGCAAAAAAATGATTGAAAGTAGCTTAAATGTATGTCCTAATTGTGGATATGAAATCAAAAAAGGACAAGATAAAAGAAAATTTAGTACAGGTATAGTGATATGGATTATTATATGTATTATTTCTTGTTTTGGTATGGCTTTTTTAAACTTTTTTGTTAAAACAGATATAAATGGTTTAATGATTATGCCCTACTTAGCATGCTTATTAGGTATTTCTTACATAATTTTACTTGTAAGGAAAAATAAAATTAATTTATATATTCTTCTAGGTATAAATGTAATTATAATAATATATAATTTACTTGTAATAGGGATTTTTGTAAGTATATTGAATATAGTTTGCGCTTTAATAAATTCTATTATAACTTTGTTAGCAGTTAAAAAAAGTTTAAACAATGATAAATTAAATTTAGCTAGTATATTAGTTTATGTTATAAGTTTAATAATTACAATAATTGGTATCTTTTTAAATTTTAATAATATTTCGAATAAAGCTATAGGCAGTTGGATTGGAGATAATAATTTTGAATTTGATTTTTACAAAGATAATAAATGTCATGTAAAAATTCCAGATTTAAAAGTTGATCCATCTATGGATGATAAGGTTAATATTTTATATTCTAATTGTAATTATGAATTAGTAGATAATAAGTTAACTTTGACATTTGATTATTCAATTACTTATTTAAGTACATCTGTTCCTATGCATCAAGAATTTGTTTTATACTATGATGAAGATAATGATAGTTTTAGTAATGAAAACGGAAAAGTTACATATCATAGAAAATAATTTAATCAAATCTAATATAAATAAAAATCAAGAGCAAATAGCCTACCCTTGATTTTTTTGTTGTAAATAATATAGTCATCCTCATCTTTTATTATATTATTTTTTAATTTTATGCAAGTTTCCTTGACAAATACATCGTAACGTAAAAACGTACTTGATAAAAGTACGTTTTCTATTTTTACTCGTATTCTTACGAGTTTCCTACAAATCTGGTGCGGTTGTAGAGGTTATCTACAACTTTTCCAAAAAGTAAACGATTTAAGAAGCAATCACTATAACCAGTCTAACAAACTATATTAAAAATAACAATATTTCATGCCATTTGTTATTTGCTTTTAGTAAATGAACGACGTAAACATTTATTTAGTGTTCTTTGTTCTTCTACTAATTCATTATTATAAACTGTATATCGTCGAGAAGAATGTCTTTCAGGTCTATGCTTATCGTCATCTAACAATATTGATTTTGCTTGAGGTGATGTTATTACTTGTAGTTGCACTTTTAATAATCCGGTGGCATGTAATTCTACTATTAATTTATCCAATTCTCGTAAATCTTTTGCATCAAAATCACTTAATTTATTCATTCTAAATGAAATTAATTGATACAAAATTGTACCAAAATCAGCACAGTAATGTAAATGACTTTTAAACTCTTTTCTCATTATAAATAAGGCATATGCTAATTCAGGCATTTGACTAATACCAGTAGCAATTTTTTGCCACTCGTGATTTTCTATAAAACTTTGCAATGCTTTATCAGTATACATTTGTTTAGAATATACTGCTTCCGGAGATATTATTTTCTCCTCTTCAAATACACTGGCAATATTAAATAATATTTTTCGTTGTATAATATCATCCATACTTAATGTAATAAAATGCACTTCACCGTTTGCAGAAATTTTAAGTTCGTGTACAACTATACCATGTACACCTATACATTCTAAGCTATCTTCGGCAGAATCAGTACGCAATAAATCTAATTCAACCCCATAACTTTTTCCCTTGTAAAAAACGTTACGACAAAAGGAAACACTTTTCCATTTTTCTTCCTTGTTTTCAAAAACCACACCATTATTATCTGATGAAATCATACTAAAATCTCGTTTATAATTATCAGCGACTATAAACAATTTTTTTCTATAATCTTCTAAAAAATTGTTTATGATTTCATATTCTTCTTCAGAAATCTCTTTGGCAAAATTATATTTATATCCTTGTGGTATAACCATAAAGTTTCCCCCTTTCTTAAGATGTGCTTTAGGGTAGCACTTTTTTATAAGTTTGTCAAATTATTTTATATTGTTGATGTAGTAAACTAGATGTGGGAAAATATAAAATTATATAAAAAAAAGAGAAAACACTCTAAATCTAAAAACTGTTATATAATTAATTTAACCAAAAAATAAACAGACCTTTAATAAAAGCTCGAAGCTTAAAAGGTTTTAAAGAGTTGTTTTCTCAATGAATATAATATCATTATTTTACAGTTTTGTTAACCACCTAAACAATATTTTAGATAATAATTCTATGTATCTCGATGTATGAGAAATTAATCTTATCAATTTTACAAATACTACCATTGATAAAGGTTGGAGTAGTATTACAAAAATCATAAATAATCTCTAGGCTTTTTTCAAAGACTCCTCAATATTAATTCCTTTTTTGATTACATTTACCATAGACACCAACCTTTCCAACTATGATTTTTTCTAACAAAAGAAAAAAACAATCTTTCGATTGATTCTTATTTCAAAAGTTCGAATAGTTCGAACAGATTCCCAAATGTCGCCCTAAAGGAAGGAGTACAACAACCTATGATCAAAAGAAATAGTTAATAATAAACTATTAATTAATCATAGCGTAACATTCCTAAAAATATTAAATATTTGTTAAAAAATTCAAATTCTATGCTATAATATATAGCTAGTTGGAGGTTTTTATTATGAAAATAATAACAGAAAATGCAGTTTATGTTCAAAAAAATGATATAGCTTACTTACATCATACAGATTTACCTATTCCTGCTTCAATATTTATGAAAGTTTTTGGAAATGGTGTAGTAATAATTGATGATAGTAATAGATATGAATTTGAAAAATTTGAAGATGCTAATGAAATTGATTTTTTTAATAGTCTTGATTGGATAGTTGATTACAATTCAGTAAAAGATTTATCAGATGATGAATTATAGAAATGGGACATAGTATTGCTCAATCAAAAAATCAAATTGCTCAACAATTTAATTCAATGTCAAAAGATGAACGTAAGGAAAATTTAGGAATGGTCACTCAATGTGAATTATTAGATTTTAAAATGTACTCAGTAAGAGATATTTTATGGTTTAAACAAGGAAATTTGAAAATGACTTTACCAAAAGGGATTGATTACCCAAAAGAATTTGTTCAAAAAGATGAAAAAGGAATGCAAAAAATAATGAGAAGAATTTTTCCTTTTAGGAAAAATTAAAATAACTACACCCGCATATTGATAACCAATATGCAAAGATGTTTTCTAAATCGACAAAATAAAACTACTTTCAATTTAATTTTGAGAGTAGTTTTTATATTTAATCTCGGATTTTTCGAGTTTCCTACAAACCTGGTGTCCCCAGTAGGATTCGAACCTACCTTTCACCTTTAGGAGAGGTGTGCACTATCCAAATATGCTATGAGGACAGATAAATACAAGTTAATTATAACATATAAAAAGATAGAATAAAACATTCTATCTCATAAATTTTAAAATCATTAATACATATAAGTTAGTAGCAAAAATAAGTTGTTGACTAAATTTTTGATAAAACTCTTTTAAACTTACTCCTTTATCAACTATACTAACAATCCAACTTTCAGCATACTTAGGAATTTTGATATCAACAGGAAACATATGTGTACGAATAATATCCTTTTCCTTTTCTGATATTTCAAAATATTTACTAGCATTATCTAAAGCATCATTAGGATGCTTTGTTGTATATAATAAAAATTTATCTTTTAACGATTTTTGATCATTTACTTGTTCTAAATAAAAGTCGTGTAGTAATCCACCACGGGCTACATCTTCATAATCTAGTCTTAAAGTTTTAGCTATTTTATAAGAGTAGTATGATACCTTTAAAGAATGATTCAATCGTGTATCACTATGATGCTGAATATCTTTCATTTTATTGAAATCTTCATTGGTCATAATAGGATTAATAATTCTAACATATTGCATATCATTTTTATAATTTGGCATGAATTCATCTCCCGACCTTTTAATTATACCATAAAGTTTAATAAATGCAAAATTACCTAATATAGCATATGTAGATACTTATTCAATAATTAATTCTTCTTTACTAGGTTGTATTTGAATATATGTATTTCCATCATTGACATTTATTTGTTTGCCATCTAAATAACGATAAACAGTTTTCGTCTTTCGGCTACTTTTAGACCAAGTAATAGGAACAGCATATCCATTACTTATATAATAGCCTTCACCAGAACCAATATTATTCAAAGCTTGGCGATCATAAGAGTCAATACTATAATTAGAAACTTTATAAGTTATAATATTTTTAGCAGTATATTGCTTTTTGGTTGTAGCATCCGTGTGTTTATAAGTACCTCTTGCTGTTCCTTGACTACGTAAATAAACCTTATTGACACTATCATAAACATAAGATGTAGAACGACTAGCAGAATAGTCAATAAAAACTTTATTAGCTGGAATAGCTCCTTCCAATTTACTTAAATCTATTTCTGAAACACTATAATTTAAAACAGGTTTTGAATTTGTTGTTTTTCGGTAAGAATACTTTGTAATAGCTTTATCTATTAATGAACTAGATGAAAAAGCTGTATGTTCATAAGCTAAGTTTAGATTTTTATCTCGCCAATATCCTGCTGAATAATTCATGAAGTTTATATTGTCAACTCCCAATGATTTAATATCTCTTAAAGCCTGGGTACTAGCTCCAAAATGAATGTATATAGCATCATTTTCCAAGGCATAATCTAAAAAATATGGTCTTGAACTACGGATAGTCCCTATTCTTTTTAAATCTTTATCATTAAAAACAGCCATTAATCTAGTGTATCCACCTTCAACAATCATTTCATAAACAACATAAGCGTCTTGAAGACCAGACTGATAACCCCAAACATCAGAAATATTATTGTACATAACAGCGATATTTCGCGTATTTGAATCCAAATCTATTATTTTTACTTTTTTGATTTCTTCCTTTTTAGGTTGTTCTTTTTTTACTGGTTCTTTTTGTTCACTATAAAAATGAAAATAAAAGTAGCCACCAACAAGTAAAATTAAAAGGAAAAAAATAATAAACAAAATTATCCGTTTTTTCTTCTTATGTCTTCTTTTGCGCACTATACCACAACCTCGTATAATATATTTTGTAAGTTATTTTAACTTACAATTTAATATTCTTTCTAGTTAGTTTTTTAACTAACAAAT
>CANRJK010000044.1 GCA_947630955.1 uncultured Bacilli bacterium
ACTTCATCATTATCATATTTGTATCCAACATATTTAGCTTCATCATAATTTTCATTGTATGCTGAGGTTCCTATTTGAGTACTTGAACCTGTAGTGTTTGTACACTTATTATCACTTGTTGGGCTTCCATTATAGATTATCTTTATTCCTCCAGTTTCCGTAGTTCTTACTATTTTCCAACAGAAGTTAGCAAATATTACATTATTATCTACTTCACCACGATAATAATGAATGGGATATTTATCATCTTTTGTTGTATGTAATTCATACACACCCTTGCCATTTGTATCTGATGAAATCTGTGAGAAGTCTATTCCACTCGAACTACTTACATATTTACTACTTGCATTATCCATTTCTGATATATGATGCATCATATCATATAAAGTACCATCTGGTACATATTCTTTTAAGACATTTAAATCAGCCGTTACTTTTAAATTAGATTGTAACGCACTATAGCCGATACTACTTGTTAACGTTACTACAAAGATTATCACCAATACCATCATATTTCTATTTTTTATTTTTCGCATTTTACCCTCCAATGTGTCCTTAAGTTATTTACTTAAGGACAATTAGTTTGTTAGAAAATAAAGGATAATAGGGTATTTGACTAAAAAATATTTACTTTGTTATCTATTGTTTACAGACTAAAAAAGCTTTACTTTATAAAGCTAAAATGGTATTATTATATTAATAATTGGTGTCACTAAGTAAATAAATTAAAGACAAAAAAACTAGAAGTTTTTAAAAATTTTTCTTCTAGTTTTTTATTTGTCTTCAATAAAATGTAAGATGTTTGGTATTATCTGTTGTTTACGTGAAATAATATTTGGTAGGTAATATCCTTGTGTTAAATTATCAATATCAAAAGCTTTCTCTAGGATATGCTTTCCTTTTTCACTATAGTATATATAAGAGCCTTCTTTAATAATATCAGTAACAAATAAAGCTAATACGTCATAATCATTTAGGCTTGCTTCTTTTTCGATAGTATTAAGTAATTCTTGCCTTCTATTTTGTAATTCATCAATGTTTAAAGTGTTTATTTGGCCAACTCCAATTTTATAGTCATCTTCATTAAATATTTTGAAATCGGTTAATAAAATTTCTTGCATTGTTTTACCTTTTAAAGAAGAGCCTTCTTTAAACATTTTTATTGCAAATTCTTCTATATCAATATCAGCTATAGTAGCTAATTTTTTAGCGACATTTATATCTTGCTCCCTAGTTGTTGGTGATCTAAATAGTAGCGTATCTGAGATAATAGCTGCTAGCATAATACCAGCTATTTTCTTGGGAATACCTACATGATTTTCATGATACATTTGATAAATAATTGTTGCCGAAGCACCAACCGTCATATTTCTAAAATTGATAGGTTGTGATGTTCCAATGGTTCCTAATTTATGGTGATCAACGATTCCAACAATTTCTGCATCATCAATACCATCAACGGTCTGTTCTTTTTCATTATGATCAACTAAGAAGACTTTTTTCTTTACTCTGTTATTAACATCTGAGGGTTGAATAACACCAAGACAATCACCATGACGATTAATAATAGGATAAACTTTATGTCTAAGTTTATTGTGTTCTTCTTGAAAGTCTCTAACGTAATCTAGTTCACTAAAGTATGAAACATTATCAGTTTCTAACAAAGTTTTAGCGTAATTACACATACCAATAACTTTAACAACATTAAAAGTTCGAAGTGGTGTTCTAATTATATTAACTCTATTTTTTCTAGCAAGCTCGATATGTTCATTTTTAATTGTATTATTACCTGTTACAATAATTAATTTTGCTTGGTTCATAGCGGCATATTCAATAATACTATGGCGATCACCAACAATAAGAATTGTATTGCGATTAATATCGATATTTTCAATAAAAGTAGTACTTCTGTAAGAAGCAACTAAAATATTACCAATAATTTCTTTATCAAAAGCTAAAATAGCTTCGCCTTTTAAAGTGTTAATAATATTTTCATATGAAGTATTCATGATGTCGTAGTCCCAACTGATTAATGTATTAGCGATATTTTTCATTGATACTAAACCTAAATATTTTTTATGTTCATCAACAATAGGAATAGAGCTAAGATGTGTTTGTTTTAAATATTCAATAATTTGATATAAAGATGTATTTTCTTCACAATATAATCCTTTTCCATAATTTAAATCTTTAATTTGTAGTCTTACATCATTTAAATATTTAGGAGTAGGTATATCAAAATAGTTTAAAACAAATTTCGTTTCGGAGTTTAAATCGCCTAATATTCTAGCAATAGCATTATCTCCTAATTGTGATTTTAAATGCGCTAAAGCAATCGCGCTACAAACAGAATCTGTATCAGGTTTTTTATGACCAAAAACAAATGTTGCTTTCATATTTCACCTCACTAATTTGTAACTTTTTATGGTTAGTTAATTATAACATAAGATCTATTATTTTAAAAGTATAAAAGAGTAATATTTATCCAAAATATTAAAGAAGGTGATATTATGTATGAAACAGGGATTACTAGGAAAATTGATGGTTTAGGACGTATTGTTATCCCAAAGGAAATAAGAGAAAGATTTAATATAAAAGAAAATGATTATTTAGAATTTTTATTAGGCGGTGAAAGTATATTAATTAAAAAATATTCTAAAATAGGTAAATTACAAGCTTTAGCGCAAGAGTTAACAGATACTCTAAATATGTTTTTACATGTTGAAGTATTTATTGCTGATAAAGATCATGTTTTGGCATATAGTGGTGTTGATAAAAAAAAGTATCTTAATCAAAATGTTAGTCCTGATATTATTAAAGCTATTAAAAGAAGAGAATGTCTATTTGAACCATATATGAAAGATTTAAAGATAATCGATGGTGATGTTATTAATTGTAGTTATATTAATGAAACGATAGTCGCCAATTATGAAGAGGCTGGTTTAATTTGTCTATATAGAAAAGATAAAAGTGTGGATAAACAAGATTTAAAAATTGTTAATATAGTTTCTTCTTTTCTTACAAAATATCTTGAAGAATAAGCTTTTGTATGTTATAATAACCTTGTTTTAAAGGCAATGAAGGAAAGAAAAATATGGAGTGTTTAAAGAGAACTTACGGTTGGTGAGAGTAAGTAGCATGATATATTTGAAATGGCTCTGGAGCTCCTTAATTGATAAGGTTAGGGCGTTAACTGCGTTAAAGTTTTAAGGTAATAGTTAACAACTATTATAAATAAAGGTGGTACCACGAGCTAATCGTCCTTTGATTAGTTCGTTTTTTTGTGGAGGTTGTAATGCGAAAGTTTGAAAAAATTAGTTTTTCTCAGTGGCAAAAGGACATAAATGATGACCGAGTTGCTTATGATAATCTAAAGATACCTGAAAGACAAACAAAGTATAGTGTAGGATATGACTTTGTAAGTCCAATACCTTTCGTTCTTCACCCTGGAGAAGTAAAAAAAATTCCAACGGGTATTAAAATTGCGATGGAAAATGATGATGCCTTTTTTATTGTTGTAAGAAGTAGTATTGGTTTTAAGTATAATGTTCGGATGACTAATCAAATTGGTGTTTTTGAAAGTGATTATTATAATAACTGTACAAATGAAGGACATGCGTGGGTTAGTTTACAAAATCATGGTCAACAAGATTTTATTGTTAAAGCGGGTGACCGTTTAGTTCAAGGTATTTTTACTAAATACTTAACAGTTGATAATGAAGAAAATATTCTAAAAACAAGAACAGGTGGTTTTGGAAGTACCAATGAGGAGGTTAAAAATGGAAAATAAAAAATATTATATTAGTACAGCGATTGCTTATACATCTGGTAAACCACATATAGGAAATACATATGAAATAATTTTAGCTGATGCTATAGCGCGTTTTAAAAGAGCTTTAGGTTATGATGTTTATTTTCAAACAGGAACAGATGAACATGGCGAAAAAATCGAGCTTAAAGCTAAGGAAAAAGGTGTAACACCAAAAGAATATGTTGATGCAGTTGCATCTCAAATAAAAGGTATTTGGGATAAAATGAATACTAGTTATGATCGTTTTGTTAGAACAACTGATGAAAATCATGAACGTCAAGTTCAAAAAATCTTTAAAAAAATGTATGACAAAGGTGATATATATAAAGGAGAATATAAAGGTTTATATTGTACACCTTGTGAATCTTTTTGGACTGAATCACAACTTATTGATGGTAAATGTCCTGACTGTGGTAGAGAAGTAGCACTTGCAAGTGAAGAAGCCTATTTTTTTAAATTATCTAAATATCAAGATAAATTAGTAGATTATATTGAAAAACATCCTGAATTTATTCAACCAGAGTCTCGTAAAAATGAAATGTTAAATAATTTTATTAAACCAGGTCTTCAAGATTTATGTGTATCTAGAACATCTTTTGATTGGGGTATAAAAGTTTTATTTGACCCTAAACATATTGTCTATGTATGGTTGGATGCTTTAACTAACTATATTACTAATATTGGATATGATGTAGATAATGAAACTGAACAATTTAAAAAATGGTGGCCTGCTGATTTACATTTAATTGGTAAAGATATTATTCGTTTTCATACTATATATTGGCCATGTTTTCTTTGGTCATTAGATTTACCTTTACCAAAGCAAGTTTTTGGTCATCCATGGCTTTTAACAAATAATGATAAGATAGGAAAAAGTCGTGGTAACGCTATTTATGCCGATGAATTAGCTGATTTATTTGGTGTTGATGCTGTAAGGTATTATGTTTTACATGAAATACCTTTCGCTAACGATGGTAATTTGACTTACGAATTGATGATTGAACGATATAACTCAGATTTAGCTAATATTTTAGGTAACCTGGTTAATCGTACAATATCTATGGACAAAAAATATTTTGATGGCATTGTACCAGAACCTTCCATCAAAGAAGAAATTGATGAAGATTTAATTAAGATTGTAACGAATGCTTTGGATAAAACAACAGCTGCGATGGATGAGTTAAAAGTAGCTGATGCTATAGATAATGTTTTTGAAATATTTAGAAGAAGTAATAAATATATTGATGAAACAATGCCATGGGTTTTAGCGAAAGAACAAAATATAGAGCGTTTAAAAACCGTTATTTATAATTTATTAGAAGCAATTCGTGTAGGTGCTGTTTTACTACATCCTTTCTTACCAGAAACAGCTGAAAAAATATATAGTCAGTTAAACACTGATTTAACAACTTTTTCTAGTATTGAAAATTTTGGTGGCTTAAAAGTTGGAACAAAATTAAACGAACCAGAACCTTTATTTGTACGTATTGATAAAGAAAAATTTTTGGAGGAATTAGCGAAATAATTCCTTTTTTGTTGTCAAATGATGTAAAATGTACCTATTTGTCGATGACTAAATAAAGAAAATAAAATAATATATGTTATACTAAAAAAGTTAGGAGAGATATTATGACAACAAAAAATACATATGAATTGAGATTAATTATTAGTGCATTAGCTTTATTATTTTTTATGATAATAGGTAGTTTTGTTGTTAGTTTTAAAATAAT
Source organism: uncultured Bacilli bacterium (assembly GCA_947630955.1). Taxonomy (GTDB): domain Bacteria; phylum Bacillota_I; class Bacilli_A; order RF39; family UBA660; genus UBA5578. The sequence continues at coordinate 5,542 of CANRJK010000044.1, forward strand.
TGATTTATTTTATATTATAGCTCTTATAGTATATTCTATTAAGTTTTTAAGATTGGAAGATTAATATGATTGATACACATTGTCATATATTTAAAGAATATTATGATGATATTGAAAAAGTAATATCTAATATGCCTGGTTTTATGATTGTTGCAGGTACTAATGATCAAACTAATTTAGAAGTTATATCGTTAGTTAATAAATATAATAATGTCTTTGGTGTTATTGGTATTCAACCAGAAGAAATAGATGAAATGACTAATCAAAGTATTAAAATTATCGAAGATAATATTAATAACCCTAAAATTGTTGGCATAGGTGAAATTGGTCTAGATTATCATTGGAGTGATACTAATCAATCAAAGCAAAAAGAAGTGTTTAAAAAAATGTTAGAGCTTGCTTCAAAATATCATAAAACAGCTGTTATTCATAGCCGTGATGCAGTAAAAGATACTTATGATATTCTTAAAGAATATGATGACGTTAAATGTGTTTTACACTGTTATTCATCTAGTTTAGAAATGGCTAAAGAGTTTATCAAAAAGAAGGTAATGTTGGGTATTGGTGGAGTAATAACTTTTAAAAACGCTAAAAAATTAGTAGAGGTTGTTAAAGAAATACCTCTTGATTATTTACTTTTAGAAACAGATAGTCCTTATTTAAGTCCAGAACCATATCGTGGTTCATTAAATAAGCCAGAAAACATAGTTTTAGTGGCTAAGAAAATAGCTGAAATAAAAAATGTTAGTGTTGAAAAAGTATTAGAAATAACAACAAAAAACGCTATAAGTCAATTTGACTTGCCTTTGGAGGTGTGATAAAATTATCACAGTTATGAGGTGAGTATATGGATATATGTTTACTTCAACTTTTAGGTAACTGGTTATCTGTTTTATTTGTAACTTTAACTTCTTTTTTTGGGTTAAATGTATATAAAGAAGATAAAACTGATTTAGAAAATTTAAATTATACTAAAACAGCTACCGTTTTAAATGAAGTTGTTAATTATAAGACAGAATATGTTTATAATGATTCTAAACCAATGGATTCAGCTCCTAAAGTTATTAGGGAAGGGCAATCTGGTGTTGTTTATAAATACGATGATGGTGATACTAGTGTTCTTAGAAATAAAGTTGATCGTGTTGTTGAAATAGGAACAGCCCGAGCTAGTAAATACCAGGGACGTTTAACTACTTATACACCATATTGTGCTGGATGTAGTAAAGCAGGTAATGTTGCTTGTAAAGCTAATGGTAAAAAACATAGTTTAATTAAAGATGGACAATATTATGTCGATAATGAGTTTGGAAAAGTAAGAATAGTAGCTGCAGCTTTAACGGTCTTTCCATGTGGAACAATTGTTAATATAGATACTGGTAAAATGGCACCATTTGACGCTGTCGTTTTAGATACAGGAGGATCAATGCGTCAGGCTATTACACAAGGAATTGTATGGATGGATCTTGCTTATTCTAAACCTAATAAAGCGGAAGCTAGTAAAGCTAATACTAAAACAGCTAAGTTTACTGTTAAAAGGTGGGGATGGTAAGAACCATCTTTTTTTGTTATAATGAAAGTGGTGGTTTTATGGAATATTCACCTCGAAAAATGCAGGAACATTTGGATAGTAATAATTTTAAATTAAAAAAAAAATATGGACAAAATTTTATTGTTGATGAAAATATTATCGATAGTATTATTAGAAAAGCCGAAATAGATAAAGATACCCTTGTTATTGAAATAGGTCCTGGTGCTGGTTCTTTAACTTATAAATTATCTTTAGAGGCTAAAAATGTTTTATGTTATGAAATTGATTCAACTTTAAAAGAGGTTTTAAATCATAATTTAAAAGAATGTCATAATGTTGAAATTAAGTATGAAGATTTTTTAAAAGCTAATATTAATAGTGATATAGAAAAATATACTTATCAGAAATTATATGTTGTTGCAAATCTACCTTACTATATAACGACCCCAATTATTATTAAAATAATTGAAGATAAAATTATGGTTGATAAAATTTGTATTATGGTTCAAAAAGAAGTTGGCGACCGATTTAAGGCTCAACCAAAAACCAAAGACTATGGTTCTTTATCTGTTTATTTAAACTATTATTTTGATATCCATAAACTATTAGATGTCAGTCGTAATGTCTTTATTCCAAAACCTAATGTTGATAGTATTGTGGTAGAATTAAAAAGAAAAAAAGCTAAAGAAGATGTCTTAAATGAAGATTTGTTTTTTAAACTAATTCGTGATAGTTTTAAGCAAAAAAGAAAGACGTTAAAGAATAATTTAAAAGATTATAATTTAGCGATTATTGAAGATGTTTTGAGAAAATATAATTTAGATTTAACTGTTAGAGCAGAAGCTTTAAGTTTGGAAATATTTATCGATATAGCTAATGCTTTAAGTTAATGGAGGTATTATGATTAATCAAAAGTGGGATGAAGTATTAAAGGATGAATTAAAGAAAGATTATTTTAGAAAATTAGGTATTTTTGTTAAGGAAGAATATCGTACTAAACGTGTTTTTCCTCCTTATAAAAATATTTTTGATGCTTTAAGATTTACGGATTATGATGAGGTTAAAGTAGTTATTTTAGGACAAGATCCATACCATGGTTTAGGAGAAGCCCATGGACTTTCTTTTTCTGTAAAAGAAGGAGTTCAAATGCCTCCATCTTTACAAAATATTTTTAAAGAATTAGAAGATGATTTAGGAATTAAACGAACTAAAAGCGATTTAACAGATTGGGCAGAGGAAGGTGTTTTACTTTTAAATTCTATTATGACAGTTGTAAAGGATAAACCGCTATCACATAAAGATAAAGGTTGGGAAATTTTTACGGATAATATTATTAAATATTTAAATGAAAGGGAAGATCCCGTTATTTTTGTCCTATGGGGAAGTTTTGCACGTAGTAAAAAACAGTTAATTACTAATAAAAGACATTACATCATTGAATCGCCTCATCCATCTCCATTATCAGCTCATCGTGGCTTTTTTGGAAGTAAGCCATTTAGTAAGATAAATACCATTTTAAAAAGCAATAATAAAGAAGAAATAAACTGGTAGCTTTCTTTTTTGTTTCGTTGACTTTAAAAATGAGATATGATAAGATGTTCGTAGTAAAATAGGGTGATTAGAATGTTAAAGGGGTTAACTAAAAGAGTTTTTTATTGTGGCTTTCTTTTTGTTGTTTTGTGTATCTTAGGCCTTTTTTTATTTGTTACTGATATGAGTAGGCGTAAGATAAATTTAACCGAAGATAATATTCAAATTATTCCAACTAAAGATACTTGGACTAAAGATGATATTACGGTAACCATTAATTATAAAGATAACAAAAAGAATATAAAAGAATATTCTTTTGATGGTGGTAAAAGTTGGACGAAACACAATGCCATTGAAGTAAAATCTAATCAAACTTTAAATATTATTGTTAAAGATATTAATGATAATGAATATAAAACAACTTATAATGTTTTAAATATTGACCGTGAGGGCCCAGTTGTTTTACTAGATAGTAATGTTGAAGTAGCCCTTAATAGTAAAGTTAATTTAAAAGATTTTGTCACTGTATATGATAAAGGCTCAGGTGTTCGTGATGAAGTTGTTATAACTCCACCAACAATTGATACATCTGTAACTGGAACTTATTCTTTTTGGGTTTATGCGATAGATAAATTGGCTAATAAAACGATAAAGCAACTAGAGGTAAAGGTTGTAAATAAAGTACCTGGTATGGTTATTAAAGGTATAAGTTTATATCATCATTTTTTAATCATAAACAAACAAGAAGAAGTTATTTTAACACCTAATATTGTTCCTAAAAAGTTAAAAAATAAAACTATTAAATGGCAAAGTAGCGATGATTCTGTAGCGACGGTAGATTTAGGTGGTAAAGTAATTGGTCTTAAAACAGGAACAACAATGATTAGCGCTACAACTAATAATGGATTAAAAGACTACTGTTTAGTTATCGTTAAATGACAAGTGAAAACTTGTTTTTTATTGTAATAAATAGTATTTTATATTAAAATATATAAAGGTGATTTAGATGGAACAAGCCTTATCTTTTATTAAAGAAAATACAGATTTAAAAAAAGATGATTATATTGTTATTGGTTTATCTGGTGGACCAGATTCAATGGTTCTTTTAGATCAATTATTAAAAATAAGAAATCTTATTCATATAAATATTGTTTGTGCTCATATTAATCATAATCTTCGCACAGAAAGTGAGCAAGAAGCTTTATTTGTTAGAAACTATTGCCAAAAGAATCAAGTTATTTTTGAAATGATAAAGTTAGAAAAGTTTAGTCATTTTACTGAATCACTAGGTCATGATAAAAGATATGCTTTTTTTGAAAAGTTAATAAATAAATACCATGCTAAATACCTATTTACTGCTCATCATGGTGATGATTTAATTGAAACTATTTTAATGCGACTTGTAAGGGGCTCTTCAATATCTGGTTATGCAGGATTTAAGTGTGTTGATGTAAGGGATAATTATACTATTTTAAGACCCTTAGTATATTATTCTAAAGAACAAATTATGGCTTACGCTAAAGAAAATAAAATTCCTTATGTTATTGATAATAGTAATAATGCCGAAGAATATACAAGAAATAGATATCGTAAATTTATCTTACCACTATTAAAAAAAGAAGATGAAAACGTTCATTTAAAATTTCTTAAATATAGTCAGTTATTAAATGAATATGAGAATTATTTTGATGACCAAATAAATTTAGTTTATGGCAATATCGTCGAAGAGGAAGTAATCAATCTAAAAAGATTAAAACAACAACCTCATTTAATGATAAAAAAGATAATAAAAAGATGGTTGTTTAATGAATATCAAGAACAAATAAAGGATATAAATGATAAACATACGAATTTAATTATAGAGGCAATATTTAATCCTAAACCAAATATAGTAATACATTTACCTAAGAAAAAAATTATTAAAACTTATAATCAATTATTCTTTGAAAAAAACATTAAATCAGATGATTATGAATATATTTTAGAAGATAGAGTTGTTTTACCAAATGGACATATAATTATAGTTGTTAAAGATTCAGAGTTAACTAACAATAATGTTATTTATTTAAATAGTAGTAAATTGAAATTGCCATTATATGTAAGAAATTATCAAAATCAAGATAAAATGACAATAAAAAATATGCAAGGTCATAAAAAAATTAAAAAAATTTTTACAGATGAGAAGATAAAATATGACGAACGACTTAATTATCCTGTTGTCGTTGATAGTTCTGGTGAGATAATTTGGTTACCAGGAATTAAAAAGTCAGC
>CANRJK010000045.1 GCA_947630955.1 uncultured Bacilli bacterium
GCTTCTTTAAAAGCTGTTGTATGAAACTTAACTGGAATAGTAAAATTTGGATTTAGACCATCAAAATATAAATTTAACCATTTATCTATTAATTTAAAAATTCTTAAATCTTTATTAACCTCGTATGATAAGACATCTTCCATGAAATATTTTTGATTTTCTATCCACAAACCAGTTATATTTACTCCATCACTAGTAATATATAACTTTCCAAGTGGAGAATTCCTTTTAAATAAATAATTATGCATCATATGTATCTAAAAAACTTTTATACTTTCCATCTTTAGTCGTACCTAATACACAATTTAAATTAATATTATCGATACTTTTAAAAATATTATGTTCAATATCAGGGTTAATTTTTTTTAGCTTTTTAATTAAATTCTTTATTTCTAAACGCTTACTATCTTCTTTTGCAGTAGCACAATTTTCTGTAAAACGACAAGCACAATTAATAAAATTTAATTCATTACTTTTTTTCCAACTAATAATAGCATCTTCCCTAACTAAATATAATGGCCTTATTAATTCTAGTCCAGCAAAATTATCGCTATGTAATTTAGGCATCATTGTTTTAACTTCAGCACCATAAAACATCGATAATAAAGTTGTTTCAATAACATCATTGAAATGATGCCCTAAAGCAATTTTATTACATCCTAATTCTTTAGCTTTATTATATAAATATCCCCTTCGCATTCTAGCACATAAGTAACATGGACTTTTACTAACTAAATTAGTTACAACACCAAAAATATCACTTTCAAATATTTGAATGGGAATATTTAATAACTTACTATTTTCAATAATTAAATCTAAATTTTTTTGATTATAACCAGGATTCATCACAACATAGCATGCATCAAAATGTACTTTACCATGTTTTTGTAATTCTTGAATACATTTAGCTAGTAAAAAAGAATCTTTCCCACCACTAATACAAACCATTACTTTATCATTTTCTTTTATTAGTTCATATTCTTGAGTAGCTTTAACAAATTTACTCCAAATATCTTTTCGGTATTTAGTTATAATACTTCTTTCTATTTCTTGATACTTTTCCAATATATCACCACTTAAAAATCTATTACATTAAAACCTAGATCTTCTATTTTCTCTATAATAATCTTTTTATCTATGCTTTCATCACTATCGATAGTTACTTGTTTATTTTCTAAACTAACCTTAACATCATTAATACCATCTAAATTTTTAAGAGCAATGATAACTCTTTTAGCACAGTTATCACAGTGCATTCCTTCAACTTTAATAATTTTTTCCATTATACCATCTCCTTTTATTTTTTTATTATACGTAATCTTAAAGCATTAAAAACAACCGTTAAACTACTTAAAGTCATTGCTAGAGCACCAATCATTGGATTCATGCTAATACCAAATGGTTTTAATATGCCTACTGCAACTGGAATCATACATATATTGTAAAAGAAAGCCCAAAATAAATTTTGTTTTATATTTGTTATCGTTTTTTTACTAATATTTATTAAATCAATAATTTGAGTTAACTCATTATGCGTTAAAATAACATCAGCAGAATTAACAGCAATATCTGTTCCACCACTAAAACTAACGCCAATACTTGCTTGCGCTAAAGAAGGAGCATCATTAATACCGTCACCCACCATCATAACTTTTTTCCCTTCTTTTAATAAAGATTTAATGACTTTACTTTTTTCTTTTGGTAAAACATTAGCAATTACTTTATCAATATGTAAATTTTGCGCTACAACATTTGCAACTTTGTCATTATCTCCCGTTAACATTATAACATTTTTATTTAAATGATGAAGTGTTGAAATCGTTTTTTTAGCGTCTTTTCGAATAATATCTTTAACCCCTATCAAGCCAATAATTTCTTTATCAACAATTACATAAATAACCGTATTTTCTTGAGCTAAAAGTTCATTTGCATCTTCAACATAAAGATTATTAATCTTTAGATCATCACATAGCTTACTACTACCAACATAAATTGGTTTTTTATTATAAGTAGCTTTTAACCCTTTACCTTCAATATTTTGAAAGTTTTGCACTTTAATCTCGGAAGTTAAATAATCTTTAAAAGCTTTACTTATTGGATGAGATGAATTATTTTCCATAGCGCTTACAAGTTCAATTAATTTTTTATCACTTAATTTACTGTAGTTAAAAACTTTAGATATTTTTAAATTACCATATGTTAAAGTTCCTGTTTTATCAAAAACAATCGTATCAATTTGATTAGCCATTTCTAAAATAGTACTATTTTTAATTAATATACCTTTTTTAGCACTCATCCCCATACTTACGACCACAGCAAGTGGTGTAGCCAAGCCTAGAGCACATGGACAAGCTACTACTAAAACGGTTATAAAAGATAAAATACATTCATTAAAAGGAGCATGAAGCATTATGTAGCCTAGCAAAGTCAATAGAGCAATTAACATAATACTTGGAACAAAATAACCACATATTTTATCAGCTAAACGACTTATTGGTGGTTTGGTATTAACAGCTTCACTAACTAGATGAACAATCTCTGATATTGTTGAATTTTTACCAATGCGAGTAGCTTTATATTCAATATAACCATCAAGATTAATACTACCAGCCATAACTATATCACCAACACCTTTTTTACTAGGCTTAGATTCACCCGTTAAAAAAGCTTCATCTAAATGTGTTTGCCCATCTACAATAATCCCATCAGTAGCGATTTTAAGTCCTGGCTTACAAATAAGTACATCATCTTTTTTCACTTCATCGATTGTAACCTCTTTTACTTCATTATCAACTTTTAAAAGCGCCGTTGAAGGTGTTATAGATACTAAATCTTTAATAGCTTCCGAAGTCTTATCTTTACTTTTTTGGTCGATAAAACGACCTAGTTTAACAAAGAAAATAATAACAGCGCACGATTCAAAATATAATGATGCAACATATTCATTATGGTTTTGAAAAAGCATATATAAACTAAAAAGGCTATAGGAAAAACTAACTATTATACCTAAAGTTACTAAGCTATCCATATTAGGGGTTTTATGATATAAATTTTTAATTCCTGATTTAAATATATCAAAGCCATAAATTAAAAAAGGCAAAACTAAAATTAATAAAACTACTCCATATCTTTTAGGATATTTTTCCATATCTAGAAAAGATATTTTTGGTAAGCCAAGCATATGTGCCATCGTTATATATAAAATTATAAAGACTAATAAAGCCATAAAAATAATATATTTTAAACGATTATCTTTCTTATTTTCCTTTAAATAATCATAAATCCCTAAAGAAGTAAAACCCGCTTCTTCGACAAAACGATTTAAATCATTAATATCGATATTATCATCATATTTAATACTTGCTTGCGCTAAAACTAGATTAACATGAGCATCTATAATACCTTTTTGTTTATTTAAATATTTTTCCAAACCATTAGAACAAGCACTACAACTCATACCATCAATTTTTAAAATTATCTGTTTCATTAAATCACTTATAATTATCAACTAGAAATAATTTCTTATTGATAACTCCTTTCTTTTTTATTAATTAAAACGATCAATAGTCGCAATTAACTCATCGATAACATGCAAGTTATCATTTTTTAAATCATTAACAACGCAATCAGTTATATGTTGTTTTAATATTGTGTTTCCTAAACTTTTTAAAGATTTAGTAATAGCTGCTAATTGAATTAAGATATCATTACAATAACGATTATCGATAACCATATTTTTTATACCACGAACTTGACCTTCAATAATATTTAAATGTTTGAGAAGTTTTTCTTTCTCTTCACTACTTCTTTCTTTTTTCTTACAACTTTCTTTCATGAAATCACCAAGTATATTATATACCCCTATAGGGTATTAGTCAATTAAATTTTTAAACCTACTCTCACTAATTAAATTCAACAAAAAAGTAGGCATATTTGCCTACACTTTATCTTCATTTATGACAATTGATCTAATTGATTATTATATTTATTTAAAGATTCCGTAATTTTTTGATTATCAGCTTCTTCTAAACAATACCATCCCTTTTGAAACATTAAGTCGAATAAATCTCTTTGAATAGTGCTTGTTTCATCAAAAATATTTTTATACTCTTCATATAAAGTATTATTACTAGCTTCATTAAGCGCTAAAGAATAATTATGAACCATATTCTTTATTGTTTCTAAAACATCTGTTATATAATCTAAATCGTTCATATCTTTAGTAGTTGGTACTTCTGTTTTAGGATTACATATTTTATTATTCATCGCTACCTCCTATACTTAAACAATTAATAAGACTATTATAGTGTGTCTTAAACTTTTCGGAAATGTAACTTAACATTTCTTTAATTTCACCATCTTCGACTAGCGAGATATAACTATTAATTTTTTTAATAGTTGTAAAATTCCAATTCAACATATCTTCTATATAAGATAAATCTTTCGTTGATACCATTGCTGGTACTTCATTCATAATATCATTCCTTTCATAGATATAATGTGTATTAATTACTTTTTTATACAAGAAAAAAGATAACATAAAGTTATCTTTATTGCGTTAGTTGTGAGTTAAAAACCTGTCTTATCACTTCCTTTCATAATTTAATCTTACTATTAAATTATGAACATATAGTGAACTTTTAATGAATTTTATTTTATTTCAAAATAAAAGGTTGTGCCTTTATTTAGGATACTTCTCACACCATAAGTATAATTAAGAGAAATTAAAGTTGATTTAACAATTGATAAACCTAAACCTGTTCCATATTTATTACGACTATGTTTCTTATCAACTTTATAATATTTATCCCAAATAAATTTTAAATCTTCCTGTTTAATGCCTTCACCAGTATCAATTACCTCTACTCTAACAACATCTTCCTTTTGAATAATTTTTATTGTTACTGTTTTATCAAAACCGGTATAATTAATCGCATTATTAACTAAATTGTAAATAACTTGTTCTAATTTTTTACGATCACTTTTTATATTAACACAAGAAGGACTAATAACATTAAATTTAAAGCCATTCTTTTTCAAAATATCGAACTTTTTAACAATATCATCAACTAAAATTTTTAAATCAAATTCCTCGATAGTTAATGGAACAACACTAGATTCTAATTGTGATAATTGTAAAATATCATTAACTAATAATGTTAATCTACTAGTTTCATCAATAATTATCTGTAAGTCTTCTTCTCTTTTTTTCTTTTTACTAGCATCAATATCACGAGCAGCTTCGGCATATGCTCTAATAAGTGTTAAAGGAGTCTTAAGGTCATGGGAAACATTAGCCATTAACTCTCTTCTTAATTCATCTGTTTTAGATAATTCTTTCGTAGCTTCATTAAGAGTATTTTCTAGCTCATCTAATTCTAAAATATTAGTTTCATCATCGAACTTAACACTATAATCTTTAGCTCCCATTCTTTTGGCGCGTTCATTAATACGAATAATAGGAATTGATAAACGTTTAGAAATAAAATAAGAAACAATACTAGCCATCAGTAACATAATTATAGCTATATATATAAATTGACCTTTTAACATTTTAATACCATCATCTAAAGGTACTAATGAAGTATTAACAAAAAGATAAGCATCATCTTTAATCTTTTTACCTATTACTAAAGTCTTACTATTGTAATTAGGATTAATTATTTCAGCGCTCTTTAAAGTCTGATCATTACTTATAAAATCCGTTTGAAATTCTAAAATATCAGGATTATTTCTTGTCATACATTTGCGATCAACAGTTCTAGAACTATAGGTTATCATATTATAGTGAACAACCTCAATACATATATTATTATTAATTGAAATTTCATCAAACAAATCAGTATAATTTTCAATACCATAATTATTCGCTAAAATATTAATAGAATTTTTAAGAGCTTTTGTTCTAGATATTTTGTAAAAAGTATTTAAAAAAAGTATTTGAAAAACCCATAAAATTATTAATAAAATAGCTGAAAAAATAATAAAATAAAGTAAAATATTTAAAGATAAAGATTTTTTCTTACTTTTCTTCAAATTTATATCCTACCCCTCTAATTGTTTTTATTAAATCACGGTATTTCCCTAAACGACTTCTTAAAGTTTTAATATGTGTATCAACCGTTCTTTCATCACCATAAAAATCATAACTCCAAACTTTAGTAAGTAATTGTTCACGTGATAAAGCTATATCTTTATTTTCAATAAAAAATAATAATAATTCATATTCCTTTGGTGTTAAATCAATTTCTTTATTATCAATATATACAGAATGAGCCTTGGTATCAACCTTTAAACCTTTATAGCTATAAGTATCGGTAACTTTATTTTCTCTTTTTAAGATAGCCTTGATTCTAGCCATCAATTCACGTGGACTAAATGGTTTAGTCAAATAATCATCAACACCTAAATCAAAACCTAGTAATTTATCATATTCATCACCACGAGCTGATAAAATAATTGTTGGAACATTCCTAATCGCTTTGATTTTCTTATAAGTTGTAAAACCATCCATATTAGGCATCATAATATCTAAAACAATAATATCAATATCATTATGCTTTTCAAATATTTCAATAGCTTCAAAACCATCTTTAGCCTCATAAGTCATATAACCTTCATTAAAGCAATAATCTTTTATAATATTTCTAATTAAATCTTCATCATCAACTAATAATATTTTCAATTTACCACCTACTTTTTTCAAAAGAAGCTTCTATTAATAATTATAATATATCTTTGTGAAAATTCCATGAAAAAAGATACAAACTGTATCTTTTTTTAGAAGAAAGTCAAAGACTGTTTTATCTTTAATAAGTATATATGAAGAAATAAGTTTTAGTAAGGCTGTATGTCTTATAGAGATTGTTTGTGGAAGAGTTAGTTTCACAAAAATTATTATACTATTTCCTTTCTTCTAGTTCCATTTTAACCACTAATTGTGAAAAACATATGAAATTTATTTGAAATATAAATTATTTGTTAACATTTTAAAGTAAGACATCTAAACACATCATCAAAAGGAACCCACCAATAAAACATAAACAGCTAAAATTGGATTTTTCTTTACTAATACTAGGCAAAAGTTCTCCTATAACAACATAAATCATAATAGCTGCTGCTCCTGAAAGGACAAATGGTAATAATACTGACAAATAATTAATTAAAATAAGCATTAAAAAAGCACTAATTGGTTCAACAACTCCAGAAATGATTCCTAAAAAAGCTGATTTTAATTTACTATAACCATCTTGACGATAATTTAAAGAAATAGCAGCACCTTCTGGAATATTTTGAATAGCAATTCCTATTGTTAAAGCTAAAGCAGCCGATACAGATACCATACTATTACTTTGATAAGCATAAGCACTCATAAGACCTACCGTCATTCCCTCTGGAATATTATGAATACTCATCGCTAAAAAAAGCATTGTATTTTTTTTAGAAACAGATGAAGAATATTTATTAACAAACCTATCTAACTGAATAATAACAAAGACGCCAATAACAAATCCAATAAGCACAGAAACTATATTCGAACTATCTAAAGCTGGAAGTAATAAAGACCAAATAGAAGCTGCAAACATAATACCACTAGCTAAACCTAAACAAATCTTCTCTGTTTTGTCATTAATAACATTTAAACCAATAACCAGTAGTGATCCAAGTGATGTAGCACCAAAAATAATAGCTGAACAAAAAAAAACAAAGCTGAAACAATTCATAACTCACCCTCTATTATATAATATTTCAATCGGCTATTTTGGTGAAAAAAAAACTAGAAAACTAGTTTTATTTTTTTGTTGTCTTATTACTTTTTGGTTTATTGTTTGTTTTTTTGTTTGTTGCTTTTTTAGCAGGTTTCTTTGAAGCTGTCTTTTCTTCCTTTTGTTCTTTAACGACAACTTTTGCATTAGCATCAGCTTTCTTTTCAAGAGCTTCAATCTTTTCAATATCAAAAACCTCATCGGCTTTTTTAGTAGGTTGTAAATCGATAAAGAAACTAACTAATGCAGCAAAAGCAGCACCAACTAATGGCCCAACAATAAATACCCAAACTTGAGATAAAGACTCACCTGCTAACCAAACAGCTGGTCCAATAGAACGAGCTGGATTAACAGAAGTTCCTGTTAAATTAATTCCTAAGATATGAACTAAAGTTAAAGTTAAACCAATTACAATAGGCGCAACCGCACTATTTTTCTTATCTTTAGTTACACCTAATACAGCTAGTACAAAAACGAATGTTAAAACAACTTCTGTAATTAGAGCACCTAATAGAGAAATACCACTATCAACTTGTGCTCCATAGCCATTTGCACCTAAACCAATAGTTCTGTAATCACCAAAATTAGTTGCATTTAAAATCAATACTAAAATGGCACTACCGGCAATTGCTCCTAATACTTGAGCAATAATGTATAACCAAAAATCCTTTCCGCTAATTCTTTTGTCTATCCACATAGCAAAAGTTACAGCTGGGTTAACATGACATCCTGATACATTTCCAATTACATAAGCAACTGCTACAATTGAAAGACCAAAAGCTAAAGCAGTAGCTACTAAATCAGCACTTGTTAATACAGCTACTCCACATCCGAATAAAACCAAAACGCAAGTTCCTAAAAACTCACAAAGATATTTTTTCATTTATCTTCCTACTCCTTTCAACCTCATTTTAACACATTTGGAAAAATATGTAAATATTTCTTTATTTTTAATAAAAAAACAATCATTACGATTGCTTTTCTTCATACGAACATGAACTACATTTTATTTTTCCTTTTTTTTCAGTTAACATGCCACCACAATCTGGACAACTACGTCCAACTGGTTTATCCCAATAAGCTGTTTTACACTTTGGATAATTGCTGCAGCCATAAAATAATTTACCTTTTTTACTTTTCTTTTCAACAATTTTAGAGCCACAATTTGGACAGTCACAAACCTCTACTACTTCTCTAGGTTCGCTTTTTATATACTTACAATTTGGATAATTACTACAAGCAACAAACTCCCCATACTTACCATTACGAATAACTAAAGGACTACCACAATTTGGACAATTTTCACCTGTTTTTTGTGCTTCCTTTTTTGGTAAGGCAGCAAAGGCTTCTTTAACTGAAGGTTCAAAAGCATCATAAAATTCATGAAGAATCTTAATCCAATTAGCTTTACCATCAGCTATCTTATCTAGGTCATTTTCCATATTAGCCGTATATTCAACATTAATTAAATGACTACGTTTTTTAATAATATCCATTGTTGTCGCATAAGTAGAAGGACGACCAATTCCTAATTCTTCCATTTCTTTAATTAACTTAGCCTCTGTATATCGTGAAGGTGGTTTAGTAAAATGTTGTTCATGAACAATCTCATTAGCATGCAAAATATCATTATCTTTAATAACAGGTAAAACTGTATCCTTGGTATCTTCATAATCAGCATAGACTTTTAAATAACCATCAAACTTAATAATTTGTCCTGTTGTTTTAAACTGATAATTATTATTATCAAAAATAATAGTTGTATTTTCAGTCGTTGCTGAAGCCATTAAAGAAGCTAAAGCACGGTAATAAATCATTCGATATAATTTATATTCATCATTACTTAAATATTTTTTTACAGATTCTGGTGTCCTATTTATACTGGTTGGACGAATAGCTTCATGAGCATCTTGAACATTATCTTTCTTCTTAGCTATTTTAACTGAGCCAATATACTCTTTTCCGTAATTAGAATCAATATAGGCATAAACACTTTTAATAAACTCATCAGATAAGCGAATGGAATCTGTTCTCATGTAACTTATAAGACCAACAGTCTCATTTTCTAGTTCAATTCCCTCATATAACTTTTGAGCAATTTGCATTGTTTTTCGGGCATTAAAATTTAATTTATTAGAAGCTTCTTGTTGTAGCGTACTTGTTATAAAAGGTGTTTTTGACTGTTTCTTTTTTAATTTTGTCTCAATATTTTCAACTTTAAAATCATAGCTTAAACAATCTAGAATAGTTTTTACTTCTTCTTCATTTTTTATTTCAATATCCTTATGATCATAACTAAACAAATCGGCATCAAAAGCATCAAATACTCCTTTAATAGACCAATATTCTTCTGGAACAAAAGCTTCAATCTCACGTTCACGATCAACAATTAATTTTAAAGCTACTGATTGAACACGTCCTGCACTACTACCATCTGTCTTTGATTGAATAAGTTTACTAAGTCTAAAACCAATAATTCGATCTAAAATTCTTCTCGTTTCTTGGCTATTAACTAAATTTTTATCAATTTTACGAGCGTGTTTAAAAGCCTCTTTAACTGCATTTTCTGTTATTTCATTAAAAACGACACGTTCATAATCCTCATCTTTTAATTTTAAAACGTCAAAAAGATGCCAAGAAATTGCTTCCCCTTCACGATCGGGATCAGTAGCAAGATAAACATGTTTAGCTGATTTAACATCTTGCTTTAACTCTTTTATGACGCTACTTTTCCCTTTCATTGGAACATAGTCTGGTTTAAAATCATTATCTACATCAACGCCAAATCCATATTTACCTTTAGTAGATAAATCTCTAACATGTCCTTTAGAAGAAACAACTTTATACTCATTACCTAAGTACTTTTCAATTGGTTTTGTTTTACTAGGTGATTCTACAATTACTAGATTTTTTGGCATTAGACCACGTCCTCGTATAATATATTTTGTAAGTTATTTTAACTTACAATTTAATATTCTTTCTAGTTAGTTTTTTAACTAACAAAT
>CANRJK010000046.1 GCA_947630955.1 uncultured Bacilli bacterium
ATGGAGCGGGTGATGGGAATCGGACCCACGTTATCAGCTTGGAAGGCTGGAGTTCTACCATTGAACTACACCCGCATATATCAACAACTGATATCTATCATTATACTTATAACTAAAGTCTTTGTCAATATATTTTATTATTTTTTTCTAAAAATTTATACAAAGCTAAACAACCCCTATGAATATCTTGATATGATTTCTCAAAATCATCTGTGTACCAAGGATCAGCTATATCATAGCTATTACCAACAAAATATAATAATTTATAAACTTTTTTACTATTTCCAAACATTCTATTTAAAGCAGATATATTGCTATCATCCATTGCAATAATATAATCATAACTATCATAATCTTGCTGAGTTATTTTTTTAGCATGATGCCCAAAGACACTAATCCCCTTCTCTTCTAATTTATTTAAAGCCTTAGGATAAATATAATTTCCTTGTTCTTCATTACTTATCGCTCTTGAATTTATAATAAATTTATCTGAATATCCATTTTTCCATACGATATCTTTCATTATAAATTCCGCCATAGGTGAACGACATATATTACCATAACAGACAAACAAAATCTTAATCATTTTATCACATCCAATATTAGTATAAAAAATAACAATACGATTATACCATAACTAAACTTTGATATAGTTATATGTTGGTAATTTTTTATTTGGACTCTTTTATTTGAATAATCTCCAGATTCCATAATTTTTACACCAATTTTTCTTTTACTGTTCAAATCAGCATTAGTTATAACCATGAAAGTTGTAGGATCATCTAATTCAATATATTTAAACTCAGACTTAATACTTAAAAAATATATAAACATTAATAAATCAGCACTAGCGCCTGAAATATTTAAAATAGACAAAAAATATAACATTGAATCATTGATAATTAAACTTAGAACTAATGTAGTTAAACCAATTAAAATAAAGGGTGTTATCAAAGAAATTAGCACACTTCTACGAGATATTTCCTGCTTTGATAAACAATATAATATACCCTTTTCAATAGCTACTCCAAAGTATATATTACTTAATTTTGTGCCAGTTAAGTAATAAGTTAAACCATGTAACAACTCATGTAAAATTAACCATATAACCATTAAAAATATAATCAGATATAAAGGATATTTTAATGTAGATAAAAATAGTGGTAAATTGATAAAGATCAAAAGTATAAATAAAGCAATTGATAATATTGAAGCCAAAACTAAATTAATTGCAAATTTATAATACTTTTTCATTTTTGATTAATAATATATTTTAAATCCTCAATCGCTTTATCGATATTAAAAATACCATTTCCAATTGGATAGTAAACAGGATAAACGTCATACTTTTTATCATTAACATTAATTAAAAATTTTTGTTTGCGACAACTTGAAACAGATATTTTTTGATTCAAAAGAATCGAACTAACTTGATTACCAAAAGTAATTATTTTTTTAGGTTTGACAATATCAATTTCCTTAAACAATAATTCAAGATATTGCTTATAAACACTATCTGGTAAAGGTCTCGCATCAATCTGCGTACATTTTCCTAAATTGGTAATAAAATACTTATGTTTTTTTACATTATCATAAACTTTTTTTGCAAAAACTTCATCCCATTCTTTACCTTTTTTTCTTCGTATTTCTAAGTAAATATCCTCATCCAACAAACCAATTTGATAAAATAATGTCCAAATATTTTTTGTTCCAATCCACGGAGAACGTATTCCTTTCCAACCAGATAAAGAAGCAATATTTTTTCCTGTTGGATTCATAAAAACAAAGAATAAATCTGGTTTTTTATCACAACCACCATTATATATAGAATGCAAACTTTTATCGCCATATTCTAATTGTAATAAATCATACTGTTTTTCTAATTCTTTTAACACTCTATCAC
Organism: uncultured Bacilli bacterium; assembly: GCA_947630955.1. Lineage (GTDB taxonomy): Bacteria > Bacillota_I > Bacilli_A > RF39 > UBA660 > UBA5578. The sequence goes on from CANRJK010000046.1 coordinate 1,904, forward strand.
CATTATCATTATAACATAACTGTAGCAAAAAAAGCACTAAGTGCTTTTTCTTAATTAGACATATCTTTAACTAATTTCTTAGTATCTAACTGTGAAACTTTCCCTGATTCAATAGTAAATTCACTTTCAAATATATTTTTGATAATATTAACAATTTCTTCTTCTTTTTCTAAAACTTTTTGATAATTAATTGGTACATCATCACCTAGATCATTTTTCTTAACAACTAGTAAATTTTTTAAATCATTAATTGCATCCATCAATCTATCCATTAAAGTAAAATATGACACTTTAAGCTCATAAACTTTACCAGTTATTGGCTGTTTATATGTAACAACTATTTTATTTTTATAATTTTCCGTATTAGTTGTAACATTTGCATATTCGTCATCTGTTAAATCTAGTTCTTGCATAATTTTAGCTTTAATAAGTAAATCAGCTATTTTATTAATATCATCAAGAGCTGATAATTGTACTTTATGATCTAAATTATTTGAATAAGTCGTTAATATAGAAACAATTTCGTAAAATTCTCTTGTCTCTTTATTTGGTGTTTTTAAATCAACACTATCTTTCATTTTATAAAATTTATCAATAAGTAGGTTTATATCTTCTAAACTATATTTTGAAATATCACAACTATTTAAATTTTTATTATAAACATCTAAATTTAAATTAGTTAAACTTTTAGTTAAATTAATTTGTTTTTCAAGACGATCAATTCTTTCTAATAAACCATCATTTTCATCTAATTGTTGCTGTTCATTAGCTATTTTAATAAGTTCATCGAAATTAGTTTCATCTTTATTTTCGTCAATCATTTCAACAAAAGATTTTGTTGATTTATCATCATAATCACGATAGTGAATATCAGTAAAAAATTCAATTCCTTTCGTAATTCCAACAACACTAACACATACTAATCCTAATCCTAAACAAATAATTATAACTTTAGATTTTTTTAATTTTTTTCTAGGTATTTCAGCACTTATATTTTTTTTACTTTCTTCTTGGTCAAGTTTAAATTTTTTCATCTTCAATCCCCTCCAGTGAACTCGTATTATAATAATTATTTTTAATTTTGTCAAATTTATCATTTCGTCCTTTACATAGGCTTTTAAACAATGGTATAATTAAAGAGAGCCTAGAGAGAGTTCTCTCTAGGATTTTTTGTTAATTAGGAGGTTTTTATATGACAAAATATGTGTTTGTAACTGGTGGTGTTTGTTCTGGTTTAGGTAAAGGAATTACTGCTTCTTCGATTGCTTTATTACTTAAAGCAAAGGGATATAAGGTATTCATGCAGAAATTTGATCCTTATATGAATGTTGACCCAGGAACGATGTCGCCTATTCAGCATGGTGAAGTATTTGTAACAGCTGATGGCTGTGAAACAGATCTAGACTTAGGTCACTATGAAAGATTTATTGATGAAGAATTAAATTATACATCAAATATTACTAATGGGAAAATTTATTCTAGTGTTATTGAAAAAGAACGCCGTGGTGATTATTTAGGAGCAACTATTCAAATTGTTCCTCATATTTCAAATGAAATAAAAAATAAAATATATGAAGCTGGACATACAAGTAATGCCGATATTGTTATTACTGAAATAGGTGGAACCGTTGGAGATATTGAATCTTCAGTTATGATGGAATCACTTAGACAATTTAAAATGGAACAAAAAAATAATGCTTTCTTTGTTCATACCACATTAGTTCCCTATTTATTTGGTTCAAATGAGCTTAAAACTAAACCAACACAAAATAGTATTATTGAATTAAGACGTTTGGGTATTCAACCAGATATTATTGTTACTCGTTCAAATGTTGAACTAGGTGACAGTATAAAAAATAAGATATCTTTATTTGGAAGTATTCCTAAAGAAAATATCATTGAAGCTATTGATGTAAATAATATTTATCAAATTCCTATCAATTTTCATAAACAACATATTGAAGATATAATTTTAAGACAATTTGATTTACCAATTAGAAGAAGCAATATTAAATATTGGGAAGATTTAATCGAAACGGTTAATAATTTAAATGAAGAAATTGAAATAGCTTTAGTTGGAAAATATGTTGAACTACATGATGCATATCTTTCAGTTATGGAATCTTTAAAACATGCTGGTTATAAACATAACTTAAAAATTAACATTAATTGGGTAGATTCTGAAAGCTTAGAAAAAAATAATTGTAACCTAAAAGAAGTATTTAAAAATTCTAAAGGTATCCTAGTACCTGGCGGATTTGGTCAAAGAGGTATTGAAGGAAAAATTAAAGCTTGCGAATATGCTCGTGTTAATAATATTCCATATCTTGGGCTTTGTTTGGGAATGCAAATAGCTGTTATTGAATTTGCTCGTAATGTTTGTCATATTGAAGATGCTTCATCAAGAGAGTTCAATGAAACATGTAAAAACCCTGTTATAGATTTAATGGCTGAACAAAAAACAATTATTAATATGGGAGGAACTTTAAGATTAGGTAACTATGAATGTACGATTAAGAAAAACACTCTTACTAGTAAAATTTATAACACAGATAAAATCTTAGAAAGACACCGCCATCGTTATGAATTTAATAATAAATATAAAGAAGAATTAGAAAAAAATGGTTTAGTTTTTGCTGGTATTAATGAACCAAGTAATTTAGTTGAAATTATTGAAAACCCTAAACTTTCCTTCTTCGTTGCATGCCAATTTCATCCAGAATTTAAATCAAGACCAAATAGACCTCATCCATTATTCGATGCTTTTATTGGAGCAGCTAAAAAATATAAAAAATAAAAGGCAAAGGCCTTTTTTATTTTGTCATAATAACATATGGATAATCAACTTCAGTAATAACCCCTTGAACATCTTGATGTAATAAATCTGGTGAACCTAAAAATTTTACTAATAAATAATTACCAGTATGACCGATTAAATATCCATCACGATAAACTTCAGGAATAAAAACAACTTCTTGTCCAATAAATTTTTCCATATATTCTATCTCTAAATTTTTACTAGTAGCAATTAAACGTTTAACCCTTTCCTTTTTAGTTGCTTCATCTAAATGATTAGGTAATTCACAAGCTTTAGTACCTTTTCTAAGTGAAAAAGGAAATACGTGAATTTTAGCAAATTTAATTTTATCTACGGTATCCAAAGTTTCGTTAAATAATTCTTCTGTCTCACCTGGAAAACCGGCAATAATATCCGTTGTTATAGATATATCAGGTCTAATTTGTCGAATTTGTTTTATTTTATCAATAAAATACTGTTTATCATATTTGCGATTCATCAATTTTAAGATTGTATCAGAACCACTTTGTAAAGGAACATGTAAGTGCGATACAATTATATCACTCTTTTTTAAAACATCTAAAACTTCATTATCTAACTCTGTTATTTCAATTGAAGAAATTCTAAGTCTTTCTAATCCTTCAATTTTAATAATATCACGTAATAAATCAGCAAAACTATAGTTTTTTAAATCAGCACCATAATGCCCTGTATGAATACCAGTTAAAACTACTTCTCGATGATTACTAGCAACTAAAGCTTTTATTTCATTTAAAACATCGTCTTTTAATTTACTTCTAACTTTCCCTCTAGCATAAGGAATTATACAATAAGAGCAATAATTTTCACAGCCATCTTCAATCTTAACAAAAGCTCTAGTACGATTAAAGTTATTTAGTTGCATATGTTCAAAAGAAGCCGCCATTATATCCCCAACACAAACAATCTTTTCACCTGTTTTTTTATATTCTTCAATTAATTCAACAATTTTACTTTTACTTTTATTACCTAAAATAATATCAGCATCAAGATTTTCAATATTATCTTTTACTTGAATCATACAACCACAAATAACAACTATAGCATTCGGATAATTTCTTCTTATTTTTCTTAATTCTTTTAATGATTTATTATCGCTAGTATTAGTTACTGTACAAGTATTAATAATAAATATATCTGCTTCACCATCTTCTTTATAGCCATTATTTAAAAGAAGATCTCGCATAACATTAGATTCATATGTATTAACTTTACAACCGAGTGTAATTATTTTAAATTTCATACTACCACCTCAAAAAAACAAGCCTATTATATCACATAGGCTTACAATTTTTTTCTAAAATCTTTTAATGATTGTAAAAATTCTTCGTTTTTAGTTAAATCTTCAATAACTGATGTGGCTTCACTTTCTTTCTTTATATCTTCAGCCATTTGTTGGTAAATATCCCCAATCGTTCCTACCGTTTCTGCTTCACCTACTTCAAATTCTAAGTCATCATCGATTTCTACAGCATCAAGATTAACATTAGAAACATTATCATCTGAATCCGTATTGTCTAATTCAAGTTGCTCACTTTCACTGGTTTGTTCATCTTCTAGAGAAGCATCTAACATATTAGCTAAAATAGTTTGCGTTGACTGTTTCTTTTCTTCTTTTTGCTTGATAAAATCAGAAACAGTAGTCAATGGTTTTGACTCCAACTCATCTTCATAATATTCATTTTGACGATTTTTAACTGCATCTACTAATTCTTTATAACTAATGATTGATTGAGCTTCTTGCTCTTTTTCAAAATTCGCAACAACATCTTCTGGCTTTACATTAGTACTTTCTTCCATTTCTTTGATAAGTTGCCCTATCTCATTGTCATCGTTTTCTTCTAGAAGTTCTTCTATTTCTCTTTCATTTTCTTCATCATAACGTTCTTTTATTTCTTCTTCATCGATATCTTCTAATTCTTCTTCAGTAGGGAATGTATTATCTACTTGCATTTCTTCGATGTTTTCTATTTCTTCTTCAGTATCAGGTGAATCAATGATATCTTCCTTTTTTACGTTTTTTACTTTTTTAATATCTTCATCTTCTAATTCTTCTTCGTAAATATTTATCTTTTTATTATCGCGCAATGAACGAATGATTAAAACAATTAAGGTTACTAAAATAGCACTTAAAACAATTATCACACAAGCAAATAAAGCATTATTACTAATAATCGCATCTAAAATATTTTCCATTTTATCACTCCATAAACTCGTATTTAATAACACTCGCTAAAAAGATTGGAACGGTCTCAACTCGCATTATCTGTGAACCAAGAGTAATCTTTTTAAAACTTTTTGTTTCCAGCCATTGTTCTTCCTTTGAAGTTATTCCACCTTCCGGTCCGATAGCTAATGTTATTTTATCATAACCACTGTTATTTTTCAAAGCTTCTTTCAGAGAATTATCTCGTTCATTAGTACTACAAATTAACTTTAAACCATCAATTTTATCGACAAATGTCATATTTTTCTCGATGTTTATTGAGGGAATATCAAGCCTCATTGACTGTTCGCTAGCTTCTTTACATATTTTTTTCCAGCGTGCTAATTTTACTTTTTCTTTACGCTCATCATACTTAATAATTGAACGTTCATAAGGAGCAATGATGAAGGAACTTACACCTATCTCAGTACCCTTTTGTAAAATTAGATCCATCTTTTGTTCTTTTAAGGCTGGAATAATCAGAATTATTTTAGGAATTTTATCATTTTTTTGTTTCTTTTCTTCTATAATATCAACCTCAAAATTAGTCATATTACTTATCTTAGCAAGATATAACTGTTTTTGATAAACTACTTCTATCTCATCGCCAATTTTCATTCGCATAACATTTTTAATGTGATGTTTATCTTCATCTGTTAAAATAACTTTGTTATCTTTGATATCGCGTGCAAAATATCGCTGCATAAAACCACCTAATTATCTAAATCAATATAATTAATCTTGCCGTGACTAACTAAATTATTAATATTCTCTTCACTAATAACATTATGCTCTAATAATAATTTTAGAACTTCTTTATTTAACATTGTCTTATCTTTATCATGAGCATATTCATCTTTCAAAGCTTCTATCTCATCATAAATTTTTAATGTATCGTCACAGATATTAGATAAAATAGGTGTACTAGTTAAAATCTTATTGGCAAGCTTAGAGTTATCTATTAAATCCGTTTCTAACATTGGTAAGCTTAAAATATAAAGAACGATAAATGCAATAGCGAAATGTTCAATTATTCCAACTATACCACCTAAAATTTTTGAAGGAATACCCAAAATAATTGTCATCTTCAAAATTTTTTCAAAAAAAGATGATGTTTTAACAAGTACTTTAAACAAAGTTAACAAAATACTAAAAACGATAACAAATGCAAAAAGTTCATAAACCAAAACATTTAAAACAGCTACTCCAGAAAAAGAACCACCAAACTTAATAAATGGTAAATAAGTATAAAATAAACCAGAAAGTGGATTTTTTAAATAATAAGCTAAAATAATAACTAAAATAAAACCAATAGTCTTGACTAACTGTTTTGTAAAACCATTTTTAAAACCAACAATAAATCCATAAATTATAAATAAAATTATGCCAATATCAATCACATTCATGCTACCACCTCAACTTAAATGTATTATATCATAATTAATAAAAATGTGCTAAAATAGTAATAGGATGTGATTAAATGACTATTACTGTTAAAGTTAGCAAAAATACCATGGATGAAATGAACGAATTTTTTGAAGATTTTAAAAGGCCTAAGACACCAGCCTATGCTGTTTTTCAGGCCGATGATGCCGATTGTGTTGTAACTCTTTATGAATCAGGAAAAGCAGTTTTTCAAGGAATGAGTGCTGATATTTCAGCAAACATGTGGATTGAACGAGAAAGACACTTAAACCCAAATAAAAAAGTCGAAGTTAAAAATAGTGAACAAAAAACAAAACAAGATAAAAAAGAAATCACTGTTGACCCTAAAGTATATTATGCAAATTGCATTGGATCTGATGAAGTAGGAACTGGCGATTACTTCGGACCAATTGTTGTTACTAGTACTTATGTAAATAAAGATAATATAAGTTGGTTAGAAAGTCTTGGTGTTAAAGATTCTAAAAAATTGACTGATGATAAAATCTTACAAATTGTTCCACAGATAATAACAAAAATACCCTATAAAAGTATTATTCTAACTAATAAAGAATACAATGAACGTTACAATGCTAACACTAATATGAATAAATTAAAAGCTATTCTCCATAACAACGTTTTATTAAAACTTACTGGAGAAATTAATGATTATGACTATGTTGTTGTCGATGAATTTGCTAGTAAATACGTTTACTTTAACTACTTAAAAGAATCACCTTATGTATTTAAAAATATAACTTTTATGACTAAAGGTGAAGACAAATGTCTTGCTGTAGCATGTGCTTCACTTATAAGTCGCTATATATTTATTAAAGAATTTGATAAACTTGGTGCAAAAGTAGATGAATTTCTACCCAAAGGTGCTGGGGATAATGTTACAGAAATGGGAAAAAAATTAGTAAATAAATATGGTGAAAATATTCTAAAAGATGTTGCAAAATTAAACTTTAAAAATACCGAGAAAATTTTAAATACAAATAATATTGAATAAATACAGAAGAATCGTATGATTCTTTTTTGTATGTTACATCATAAAAAAACTTAAATGTCTTTATAACTTTATTTATAAGCATTTAAGATATTCTTATTAAATTACCATCTGTAGAATTTACTTTAACAAAACCTAACTCAGGATAACCTGGATTATCAAGTTCATAAGTACGTATATACATTTCATTATCTTCTGATAATCTTTCAAGTTTCCAATCTTCTTTATTTTGACCTACATAAAATATATTTAAAATTTCTAAATTATAACCTTCTAAATTTATATCAACTATAAAATAATAATAAACTAATGAATTATATTTACTTTGACATTCTGCTATAAGTTTAGAAATCAATTTATTTCTATCATGTATTTTACTATTTTCTACATAATCAAGACCATAAATTTTGCCATTTTCAAAAAAATCTAACATCTTTGAATTAAGATTAAATTTTTTAGTTAATTCTTTTATTCTAGAAATAGCTTCTTTTTTTTGTTCTTCTCTTGTCATATTGCAGCACCTCACTAATAGATAGTATATCATTATTAGAGTAATAAAAAAATACTTTCTAGAAGTACTTACCCTTTTAATTTATCCCAAAGTTAATTACTTAAGTCAACTATTACTAATAAAATAATACCATTTTTAGCCTTATAAGTAAAGACTTTTTTCTATTAACATAAAATAAAGAAACTTTATTTTTAAAATTAACAAATTGCTTATTTACCCTTTATTTTCAACAAAGTAGTTGTCCTTAAGTAATTAACTTAAGGACACATTTGGAGGGTAAAATGAAAAAAGTAAAAAACAAAAACATGATAGTATTGGTAGTAATCTTTATAGTAACATTAACAAGTAGTATTGGCTATAGTGCCTTACAGTCAAATTTAAAAGTAACAGCTGACTTAAATGTTTTAAAAGACTACATACCAGATGGAACATTATACGACATGATGCA
>CANRJK010000047.1 GCA_947630955.1 uncultured Bacilli bacterium
AATGTAAAAAAATACAAATTAATTATATAACTTGTATTTTCTCTTAAATTTTTCCAACATTTACTTTACTTCACCTTTCTCATACAAAAAGATTGATGTACGAACTAATGTTTAGTATAATATATTTGTATAGAACAAAAAGAAAATTTATAGTAAAATAATGATGGGAGGGTTAATATGAAATATGTTCCACTTTATATTAAGACAGATAATTCTTTACAAGAATCTTTAATCAAAATTCATGAATTAATTGATAAAGCTTTAGAATATAATCTTACAGCCCTTACAATTACCGATAATACCATGTATGGTGTTATGGATTTTTACAAATTATGTAAAAGTAATAATATTAAACCAATAGTTGGTTTAGAAATAAAATATAAAGAAAAATATATTGTTTTATATTGTATTAATTATAATGGATATAAAAATCTAATTAAATTAAGTACTATTATTTGTGAACGTGGTATTACTATAAACGATTTAGAAAAATATTCAAATGACCTTATTTGCTTAGTACCATATCAATCATTAGAAATATTTAATGATATTAAAGGTATTTATAAATATCTTTACAAGACATATCGTAATCTTGATGAGAAAGATAATTTAGATGGCGATTTAGTTTATATGCAAGAAACACTATATTTAAATAAAGAAGATAGTCGTTATATAAAATATTTAGTAGCTATGAAAGAAGGTATAACAGTTGATACTGTTAGTACTGATAAATTAAATAATTATTTACTTAGTTATGAAGAAGTAAGTAAATTAGATGATTTAACTAATAATAATTATATTTATGATTTATGTAATTTAGAAATACCTTTTCATCAAAATTTAATGCCAATATTTCATAATGAAGAAAATATTGATAGTTATACTTATTTAAAAAAGAAGTGTATTGAAGGATTAAAAAAGCGTTTTGGAGATAAAGTAGGAATTAAATATCAACAACGTTTAAAATATGAATTAGATGTTATTAGTAAGATGGGTTTCTGTGATTATTTTTTAATTGTTTATGATTATATTAAATTTGCTAAAGAACATAATATTTTAGTTGGTCCAGGCCGTGGTAGTGCTGTAGGTTCATTAGTTAGTTACTTACTTAATATTACAGATATTGATCCTCTAAAATATGATTTATTATTCGAACGTTTTTTGAATGTAGAACGTGTTAGTATGCCTGATATTGATATTGATTTTGAACATACCAAACGTGAAGATGTTATTAATTATTGTATTAGTCGTTATGGAATTAAATCTGTTGCGCCTATTATAACTTTTGGAACTTTAGCAAGTAGGCAAGCTATTCGTGATGTTGGTCGCGCTATGGACTTAGAATTTAATATCGTTGATGGTTTATGCAGACTTTTAGATTCTAGGTTGTCATTAAAAGAAAATTATGATAATCCTAAAGTAAAAAATTATATTGCAAGGTATGATAATTTAGATATCCTATATAAAGTTGCAACTCATTTTGAAGGATTAAAAAGACATACTAGTATTCATGCAGCTGGCGTTGTTATGTCAAGATATGATTTAGATGAAATTATTCCTCTTGATAAAAGTCATGAAAATTTTTATGTCAGTGGTTATGATATGAAATATTTAGAAGAAATAGGTCTTTTGAAAATGGACTTTTTAGCGATTAAATATTTAACTATTATTCATAGTATTATCGATGAAATTAATCAAACATATCATGTTAATATAACATTTGATAATATACCTTTTAATGACTCTAAAGCTTTAAAAGTATTTGAAGAAGCTAATACATTAGGAATATTTCAATTTGAATCTGATGGTATGATTAACTTCTTAAAAAGATTGAAAGCTAATTGTTTTGATGATGTATGTGCAGCTATAGCTTTGTATCGGCCTGGACCTATGCAAAATATAGAAACTTATATTAAAAGAAAAAATAATCAAGAAAAAATAGATTATTTAGATGATAGTTTAATTCCTATTTTAAAATCAACTTATGGAATTATGATTTATCAGGAACAAATTATGCAAATTGCTAATGTTATGGCTGATTATTCTTTAGGAGAAGCTGATATTTTAAGAAAAGCTATGAGTAAAAAGAAAAAAGACTTGTTACTTAAAGAGGAAGAAAAATTTAAAAAACGTAGTCTTAAGAAAGGATATAGTGTTTCAGTTGTTAATAAAGTTTATGCTTCAATGTTGAAATTTGCTGAATATGGTTTTAATAAATCTCATTCGGTTGGTTATTCACTTGTTTCTTATCGAATGGCTTATTTGAAAGCATATTATCCTAAAATATTTATATCTAATTTGTTATCGACGGAAATGAATGATGATAGCAAATGTAAAAAATATATATACGAATGTAAGAAAAATAATATTCCTATTTTAAAACCTGATATTAATTTAAGTAGTGATAAATATGTAGAAGAAAAAGAGGGAATTAGATATCCACTTACACGAATTAAAAATGTTGGTTTAGCACCCGTTTTAAATATAATGGAACAACGTAAAAATGGTGACTTTCAAAATATTTTTGACTTTATTAAACGTTGTTATGGAAAAATGGTTAACCGTAAAACTTTGGAATCATTAATTTTAGCTGGCGTTTTTGATAGTTTTGAATTTAACCGAGCTACTTTATTTAATAACTTAGATGCCATTATTAATTATGGCGAATTAATTAAAGATTTAGATGAGGAATTTGCCTTAAAACCAGATATTAAAATTTATCCTGAATATACCGATAAATTTTTGATGGAAAAAGAACTAGAATTATTTGGATTATATATAAGCAATCATCCTATAACTAAATTAAAAAGCAAATATCCTAAAACGATATCTTTAAACGATATTGATTTATACTTTGATAAAATAGTAAAAGCTATTGTTTATGTTGACCAGATAAAAGAAATAAAAACCAAAAAAGGCGATAAAATGGGCTTTATTATTGGTAGTGATGAGTTAGCTACAATAGATATTACTTTATTTCCTAAAATTTATAAAACGATAAATAATATCAATAAAGGTGATATTATTGGTATTCAAGGTAAAGTAGAGAAAAGGTTTGATAAATATCAAATTATCTGTTCAAAGATAATGAAGATTGATAACTTTGACTAAAATTAGTAAAATTGCTAAAAGAAGACAATATAAACCCTTTTCTTTTGTAAGCAAATATGTTAAAATTAAGTATAGTGATATTTATACTAAAGGAGGAAATAAAAATGGGTTTCATGAAAAAAATATTTGATGGTGACGAACAAAAAGATATTTTTAATGATGATGAAAGTCAATTCTATGAAGTTGATGCGAAAGATTTAGAAGAAATGTCTGACAAAAATGGTGGAGCTAAGATGATTCTTTTAGAACCAAGAGCTTTTTCAGAATCACAACAAATAGCTGACCATTTAAAGAAAAGAAATACCGTTGTTATTAATCTAAGAAGAGTTACATCAGATCAAGCTAAAAGAATTATCGATTTTGTCAGTGGAGCTGTTTATGCCTTAAAAGGACATATTGAAAAAATTGGTAGTGGTATCTTCCTATGTACCCCTAATAATGTTAATATCCAAGGTAAAATAACATCTGAAAAAGAAGTTAAAGAAGTATATAATAATGATGATATTGATATTGACTGGTAAAGTATTGAATTTATAAAAAAGATGTGGTAGAATAATTCCACGTAGCGAGGTGAACCTGTTATGGATAAATTTAATTGTACACTTCGTGGTTATGATAAAAATGAAGTTAATGCCTTTATAGATCAAATTATTGAACAAGTTGAAAATATGGTAAATCAGATTGAAGATAAAAACAAGCAAATTGTAAAGCTTGAAAAAGAACAAAAAAAAAGTGCAACAACGATAAAAAAATTATCTTCAAAAATTAGTCAACTTAATAAAGAAATAGATGAATTAAACAAAAAGGAAAAATTTGGTCAAGAATTTGACCAGACAATTGATAATTTAAATAAAGCTAAACAAGAAGCTAAAAAAATAATTGATGATGCTGATTTAAAAAGTCAAAGAATTATTGAAGAAGCTCAAGATAATGCTGATGTTATTATCAATGAATGTTTAATGAGTGCTAAAAAGAAAGAGATGGAACTAAATAATTTAAAAGGTGAAATTAAAAAGTTAAAACAGAAGAAAGAGACGTTATATTATGAAACTAAAAGAGAATCTGCGGTTGGTGAAAGCAGTTAGGGTAGTAATATAAAGATCACTCTGGATGTTATTAACGGTAACGCGTTATAGTTAAAAGTGCATAATAATATTATGAAATAGGATGGTACCACGGGCTAGTCTCGTTCCTATATACATAATATTTTTTTATTTATAGGGAGGTAATATGAAAAAATTTAAAGAGTTAGATAAAAGACCAGTAAACGAAGTTGAAGAAGATATCTTAAAGTCATGGGGTAGCATTAATAAAATGCATGATCGCCAAGTTAAGTTAAATGAAAATAATAAAACATTTGTCTTTTATGATGGACCAGCTTTTGCAAATGGTTTTCCAGGCCTACATCATATGGTTGCTAAAAACTTGAAAGATGCAGTAACTAAATATCATGTTATGAATGGTGCCAAAGTTATTCGTAAAATAGGTTGGGATACTCATGGTTTACCTATCGAAAACCATGTTGAGAAAAAACTTGGTATTTCATCTAAAAAAGAAATAGAAAAATTAGGAATTGCTAAGTTTAATGAAGAATGTAGGCATAGTGTTCGTGAAAATGAAAATGCTTTTACTGATTTAACTCGTAAAATGGGACAATTTTTTGATGTTGATAATCCTTATTTAACTTATAAAAATGAATATATAGAAACCGAATGGTGGATTTTAAAAGAAATGTTTAAGAAAAATATGTTTTATGAAGGAACAAGAGTTGTACCATATTGTCCACATTGTGGAACAGGATTAGCTACACATGAGGTAGCCCAAAATTATCAGACAGATGCTGCTATTACAGTCTATGTACCATTCAAAAAGAAAGATGAAGATGTTTACTTTTTAGTATGGACAACAACGCCATGGACTTTAATTGCTAACGTTGCTTTATGTGTTAATCCAAATGAAGAATATGTTTTAGCTGAATCAAAAGGTAATAAATTTATCTTAGCTAAAGCTTTATTAACTAAAGTCTTAGGTGAAGAAGCTACTATTTTAAAAACATATAAAGGGAAAGACTTAGAATATCAAGAATATGAACAATTAGTACCATCATTTGATGTCTCTAAAAAAGCCTTTTATGTAACTTGTGATGAGTATGTAACAATGGAAGATGGAACGGGAATTGTTCATATTGCTCCAGCTTTTGGTGAAGATGATGCTAATGTTGGTAAAAAATATGATTTACCTTATCTAAATCCTGTTGGTAAAGATGGATGCTATGTAGGTGGCATGTGGGATGGAAAATTCGTACATGATGTTAATGAAGAAGTAGTTGAATATTTAAAAGCTAATGATAAATTATTTAAAAAACAAAAAGTTAATCATGAATATCCACATTGTTGGCGTTGTGATACTCCACTTATTTATTATTCAATGCCAAGTTATTATATTAAAGTAAGTGAAATGACTGATGATCTTGTTAAAGCTAATGCTAAAGTTAATTGGTATCCAGCTCACGTTGGTGAAAAAAGATTTGCTAACTGGTTAGCTAATGCAAGAGATTGGAATGTTTCTAGAAGTCGTTATTGGGGTAGTCCTATTCCTTACTTTAAATGTGAATGTGGTTATAACCATATGGTTGGTGGAATTGAAGAACTCAAAGAAATGGCTATTGAAAAAATTGATGATAAACTTGACTTACATAAACCATATATTGATGAAATTCATTTAAAATGTCCAAAATGTGGTGGCAAAATGACTCGTATTCCGGATGTATTAGATTGTTGGTTTGACTCTGGATCAATGCCATTTGCCCAATATCATTATCCTTTTGAAAATAAAGAATTATGGGAAAGTCAATTTCCAGCTGACTTTATTTGTGAAGGAATAGATCAAACACGTGGTTGGTTTTATACTTTAATGGTTATTTCAACATTTATTAAAGGATGTTCACCATTTAAAAATGTTTTAGTTAATGATTTACTATTAGATGCAGAAGGCAAAAAAATGAGTAAATCAAGAGGAAATATTGTTGAACCATTCACAACTATTAAAGAATATGGTGCTGATACAGTAAGATTTTATCTTCTTTATGTTTCACCAGTTTGGACACCATTAAAATTTGATATAAATGGGTTAAAAGAAGTATATTCTAAATTCTTTAACCCATTAAAAAATACTTATAATTTCTTTGCAATGTATGCAAATATCGATGAAATAGATATTGATAAATGTAAAGTACCATATAAAAAACGTGAAGAAATAGATCGTTGGTTATTATCTAAATATAATAAATTAGTAAAAGATGTCCGTAGTTCTTTTGATGAATATGACTTAAATAAAGTTGTTCACTATCTAGCTAACTTTGTTTCTGAAGACTTATCTAACTGGTATATAAGAAGAAATAGGAATAGATTCTGGGGTAGTAAGTTAGATAACTCTAAGAAGAGTGTTTATCTTACAACTTATGAAGTCTTAGTTAGTTTAGCTAAGTTAATTGCGCCAATTACTCCATTTATATCTGAAGAATTATATCGTAATTTAACTGGTGAAGAATCTGTTCATTTCACTAAATATCCAAAATGTGATAATAAATTAATTGATGAACACGTAGAAAAACGTATGGACTTAGTAAGAAGTTTAATTTCTGTTGGTCGTTTTGTTCGTGAAGAAACTAAAATTAAAGTTCGTCAACCATTAAAGAAAGCCTTAATTGATGGTAAAAATAAAGAATTAATTGAAGACTTAGTACCACTAATATCTGAAGAATTAAACATCAAAGAAATTATCTTTGTTGATGATTTAAATGAATATATGAATATATCTTTAAAACCAAACTTTAAAGAAGTTGGAAAAGTCTTTGGACCATTAATGAAAGAATTTCAAGAAAAACTAGAAAAACTAAGTAACGATGAAATAAATATTCTTCAAAAAGGTAATAGTATTACAATGAATATTGGTAATGAAGAAAAACAAATAACAAGTTCAATGGTTGATATTCGTATTTCTTCTAAAGAAGGATTTAATGTTGGTATGGAAAACAATAATTTTATGATTATTGATACAACTTTAAATGAAGAATTAATATTAGAAGGTATTGCTCGTGAAGTAGTTAGTAAAGTTCAAAATTTACGTAAACAAAATAATTTTGAAATAACTGATCGTATTAATTTATATTATCAAAGTGATGATTTAGTAACTAAAGCTATTACTAATTATGAAGAATTTATTAAGAATGAGGTTTTAGCTTTATCAATTACTGAAAAAGATAAATTAGCTGAAAAATTTGACTTAAATGGTCATGAGTGTTATTTAAAAGTAGAGAAAATAAAAGAAAAGAAATGAAGATAAAAATTCATTTCTTTTTTTTTCGTCAACAATGTATAAAACCGAAGTTTTTTGTCAACAATATAAATGTTATTATAGTAAGAATCGACACAAAATATTTGAATAAAGTTTTATACTTTATTTATATGTTTTTGTGTATTCTTACTAGGTTAATTATAACATATTTTAGTGTTTTGTGCATTAATTTGACTAAAAATACTAAAAATAATGATAAATTTTGTTACTTTATTAATTTTTTAGTAGTCAAAATTTAAGTCTAAAATTTTAAAATAAAGGAGTAGAAGGATATGCCAAAAAGAGGAGAAAATATTTTTAAAAGAAAAGATGGAAGATACGAAGCTAGATACGTTAAAGAAAGAGATAGTAAAGGACGTGTTTTAAAGTATGGTTATGTTTATGATAAAAGTTATCGAAATGTAAAAATCAAAAGAGAACAAATTGTTAAAAATTATGAAGCTAATAAGAAAAAAAATGACAATTTGGAATGTGATTTTAAAGGTTCCATAAATAATTGGTTAGAAACAAAATTAGCTATAAAAGATTCTAGTTATACTAATTATTACTCTATTATTAATTCACAAATTGTTCCTTTCTTTAAAGATATAAAATTGGATAGTATTAATGAAAATATTGCAATAAAATTTATTAAATGTTTACAAGATAAAAAGTTATCTAATAAAAGAATTAAAGATATTTTGTTAGTATTAAAACAGTTTTTAAAACATGAAAATATCAATGTCAATTTTGAAATTCCTAAGGTAGTTAGGAAAAAAATTGTTACTTTAAAAGAACAAGAAGTAGAAATAATTGAAAGAAAAACCTTCAATAGTAGAGAAATAAAAGATTTTGCTATTTTATTAGTTTTATTCTCTGGAATTAGAATTGGAGAATTATGTGCTTTAAAGTGGGAAGATATCGATTTTGAACGTAACGTTATCCATATATCAAAGACTGTTATTAGAATAAAAAATAAAGATTGTGATGGTAGCAAAGCTAAAACTAAGATAATTATAGATGTACCAAAAACTGAAAAATCAATAAGAGATATACCAATACATAAGTTTTTGATTGATAAACTAAAGGATTTAAGAAAAGATGCAGATAATTATTTATTAACAGGCAACAGCGATTATCTAACGACTCAAAAATACTATTTTCATTACCAAAAATTTTTAAAAAAATGTGAAATAGAAAATTATAATTTTCATGTATTAAGGCATACTTTTGCAACTAGAGCCTTATTAAATGGAATAGATGTAAAAACATTAAGCGAAATATTAGGACATTCAAGCGTAAAGATTACATTAGATTTATATGTTCACATCAAGGATGAAGAAAAATTAAACCAGATAAATAAGATACCAATGTTGAGTTTATAATAGTCATTTTAGAAGTCATAAAAGGATTTTTTTCAAGAATTTAAAGCCTTTTTTTTGTTTTATGATAAAGTATAAAACTTTATTCAAATATTTACAATCATTAAATTAAAATAAAAATAATTTTTTACGTTAAAAGTATCAAAAGTGGAGGGGAATATGCGAAAAATAAAAAATAGAAATATGTTGATTTTATTGGTGATAACAGTCATAACATTGACAAGTAGTATAGGTTATAGCGCTTTACAGTCAAATTTAAAAGTAACAGCCGATTTGAATGTCTTAAAAGACTATATACCAGATGGAACATTATATGATATGATGCATCATATATCAGAAATGGATAATGCAAGTAGTAAATATGTAGGTAGTCCTAGTGGGATAGATTTTAGTGAGGCATCATCGGATACGAACGGTAAAGGAGTATATGAATTACATACAACAAAAGATGATAAATATCCCATTCATTATTATCGTGGTGATGTAAATAATAATGTCATCTTTGCTAACTTTTGTTGGAAGATAATCAGAACCACGGAAACTGGAGGAATAAAACTAATTTATAATGGTGAACCAAGTGACGATGGTAAGTGTGATAATACGGGTGAAAACACTCAAATAGGAATTTCAGCTTATAATGTTGATACTAATGAAGCAAAATATGTCGGATATAAATATGATAATGATGAAATTGATAGTACCATAAAAACTAAAGTAGATAGTTGGTATGAAGAAAATATCGAAGGAAAATATTCAAATTATCTAGAA
>CANRJK010000048.1 GCA_947630955.1 uncultured Bacilli bacterium
TATAGAAATAGAATGGAACATTGAATTTTAAGAAATAATGATATTTTTGGACTTTTCCTATTCCTGCACATGGTGGTGTTGATAGTGGAGCTTCATTTAAAGATATTTTAGAAAAAGATTTAAATTTAGAAATCTGTTATCTTTTAAAAAGTTCCTTAGAAAATAAAGGAGCTACTGTATATATGACAAGATATGATGATTATGATTTAAGCAACGCTGAAGCTTATTTTCGTAAACGTAGTGATTTAGAAAATCGTGCAAAATTAATCAATGAAAGTCAAGCTGATTTATACCTTTCAATTCATTTAAATTCAACTACTTCATCTAAATGGTCGGGAATACAAATTTTCTATGACAATATTAATGATGAAAATGCGATAATTGCTGATAAGTTAAAAAAAAGTATGGGATTAAAAAGAGACGTAAGTGAACTTAAAAATCAATATATGTATAGTCGAATTAATATCCCAGGTGTACTTGTTGAATTAGGCTTTTTATCAAATAGTGAAGATAGAAAAAAATTACTGGACACTAACGAAAGAGAGATAATGGTTGAAAAAATAGTAAATGGCGTTGTCAATTATTATCAATAGTTATTAAATCATAGGAATTTATATATTTTTATGATATAATTTGATAAGGTGATAATATGAGCAACAATAAAGTATTTAAAACATTAGATGAACAAGTCGAAATATTAAAATCTAAAGGATTAGTTATTAATGATGAAGAATTTGCTAAAACTACTTTATTGCGCGAAAATTATTTCTTTATTAGTGGTTACCGTCATTTATTTATGCATCATGATAATAAATTTGTTAATGGTACAACTTTTGAAGAATTGTACTCAATGTTTTCTTTTGACCGTAATATGCGTAATATCTTTTTTAAATATATTTTAGTTGTTGAGAATAACATTAAATCATTAATCAGTTATGAATTATCTAAAAAATATGGTTTTAAAGAAAAAGATTATTTAAATGTGGATAACTTTACTCAAAATCCTATGAAAGTTCGTCAAGTTCATGATATTTTAGATAAAATGCGCCGTCAAATTAGAGTTAATGGTAAACAACATACGGCTACTCTTCACTATTTAAGTAATTATGGTTATATCCCTTTATGGATTTTGGTAAAAGTTTTATCATTTGGTATTGTTTCTGAATTATATACAATATTAAAAGAAGATGATCAAGAATCAATTAGTAGTTTTTATAAAATTGATCCACAAACTCTATCTATTTATTTATCTATTTTATCAAATTATCGCAATTTGTGTGCTCATGAAGAAATTTTATATGATCATCGCATTCAACGTAGTATTCCTAATAATAAATATCATTTTGAACTTGATATACCTAAGAGTGATGATGAATATATATATGGTAAAAATGATTTATTTGCCGTTATTATAATTTTAAAAATTATGCTTGATGAAAGAGATTTTCGTAATTTAATGAATGAAGTTTCTTATGAAATTGATTATCTTTCTGGAAAAATAAAAGTATTAAAAATAGAAGATTTATTGAATCAAATTGGCTTTCCTAATAATTGGCGTATGATAATGAAAGAAGACTAGGAGATGATGTTATTAAATATCTTAGCTATGTTACTTTTTTATTTAGCTTAGTTATCATAGGTGGATGTCTTAATGAAAATATTAATCATAAAAAGGATGAAAAGATAGTAAAAAATATAAATATTGTTGAAGAAAATACTATTAAGCAATCTATTGCTAAAGTATATGATTCCGTTTTATTAATTGAAGCTTATAATGTTGATGGAAATAATAGTATTGGTTCGGGCTTTATATATAAAACGGATAATACATATGGCTATATCTTAACTAATAATCATGTAACTAATAACAGTGATAGTATTGAGGTAGTAACGAACAAGGGAGATGAATTTACAGCTAAATTACTTGGTTTTGATGAATTAACAGATTTAGCTGTTTTAAGAATTGATAGAAAAAATGTACCTTTGGTTGCGACTTTAGGAGATAGCTCTTCGTCTAATATAGGTGATACGGTTTTTACTGTTGGTTCACCTGAAGGTGTTGAATATATTGGTTCCGTTACGAAAGGTATTATATCTGGTTTAGATAGGGAGATTAAAGTGCAAGTTGGCTATGATGAATATATTATCAATGTTATTCAAACAGATGCCGCGATTAACCCTGGCAATAGTGGTGGACCACTAGTTAATATTAATGGTGAGGTAATTGGTATAAATTCCTTAAAGCTAGTAGAAAATGAAGTTGAAGGAATGGGCTTTGCTATTCCAATTGAAGAAGTTTTGTTATATACTGATCGTTTAGAAAAAGGCGAGAAAATAAAAAGACCATATCTTGGGCTTGAACTTGTTAATAGTGATAAAGGTATTTTAGTTGAAAGTGTCAAATATGACGTTGGAACCGATGATATTAAAAAAGGTGATATAATTACTAAAATAGATAATGTCGCAATTAAAGATATTGTCCATTTTCGTTACTTATTATACAAACATGAAGTTGGTGATTCCATAGAAGTTTCATATATTAGAAATAATAAACAGTATAAGACAACTATTGTACTTAAATAGACATATATTCATATGTTTTTTTAATTTGCAAAAAAGGAAAATAATAGTATAATACTAATAGTGTGAAGAGGGAGTTTTTTTATTATGAAAGTTTTAGTAATTATTCCGGCTTATAACGAAGGAGAAAATATTGTTAATACTGTTAATTCTTTAAAAAAAATTAAGTTAAAAGAACATAAACTAGATTATGTTGTAATTAATGATGGCTCAAGTGATAATACTAAACAAACCTGTTTGGATAATAATCTTAATTTTATCGATTTATCAATTAATTTAGGTATAGGTGGAGCCGTTCAAACAGGTTATAAATATGCTTATTACAATAATTATGATATCGCTATTCAGTTTGATGGTGATGGGCAACATGATGCTTCTTATATTAAAGAATTAATTGCCAAAATAAATGAGGGTAATGATATTGTTATTGGTTCACGTTTCATTGAAGAATTAAGTGAATTTAAATCAACTTTTATGCGCCGTTTTGGTAAAAATATCTTATCTTTTTTAATTAAAATTTTTACTGGTCAAAAAGTATGTGATCCAACTAGTGGCTTTAGAGCTTGTAATAATAAAGTAATTGAAGAATTTGCTAAAGATTATCCAGTTGATTTTCCTGAACCAGATACAATTACTAAGATTATCAAAAAAGGATATAAAGTAGCTGAAATACCTGTTAAAATGCTTCCTAGGACGAATGGGAAATCATCTATAACAACTAATATCTTTAAGCCTGCTTACTACATGATTAAGGTAAGTATTGCAATTATTATTGCGGGTTTATCCACTAAGAAAGCTGGTGATAATAATGAGTAAAAACTTAACAATTTCTTTAGTGACGATATGCATTTTAGTTTTTTTATTTGTATATAGTCGTGTAAAAAAAGAAAAAATGTTATTCAAACATGCTTTATTATGGTGGGGACTAGATATAATTCTTTTAATTTCTATCTTCTCTTTAAAGTATTTACGTTCAATAGCTGATATAATGGGCATACAAGAAATATCAAATATGATCTTTCTCTTTGGCTTTGTTGTTGTTTTAGCTATTTGTCTTGTACTAACAATGAATGTTGCTGAAAATAAAAATAAGATTAGGCAGTTAACTCAGGAATTAGGCATTTTAGAAAATAAAATTAGAGGTATTGATAATGAAAAAAATAAAAAAGATGGTCACAAATAATATAACTTTTATTAAATATATTTTCTCAGCTGGTTTTTCTTTTCTTTTAGATTTAACTTTATTTACAATTTTTACTTTTATTTTAAAAAATAAAGTTGCTAGCTATATTATGGTTGGAACTATTCTAGCAAGAATTATATCTTCTTTTTTTAATTATTTATTAAACCGTAATGCTGTTTTTAAAGGCAATAAAAAGGGTAAAACAGATTATGAAACTTTATTTAAATATTACTTATTAGTTATTATTCAAATGTGTGTATCAGGACTTCTTGTAAGCCATTTATACGATAATATCAGTATTAATCCAACTATTATTAAAATACCGGTTGAAATAGTGTTATTTATGGTTAATTACTTTATCCAAAAAATATTTATTTTTAACAGTAACGTGAAAAAATTTAAAATCAATTTAAATGCGGCTTGCTTTATATTAGCTATTTTAACTACTTTTACTCTTTTAGTTAAACTAGATATTAATAAAATTATTTTAGTATCTAATACCAACAATAATACACTTATTTCTCTAATATTAGGAATATTCTTGTTTTTCTTTTATAAGAAATATTTATATAAATATTCTTCAAATATTCCTTTTCGTCTTCTAGCTTTTTCTTTTAGTTTATTGATGGTTTTAGGATATAGTTATGATAATGTTGGTAATGCTTCTTTAGTATTTGGTTCTATAACTTTTTTATTTATTTCTTTAGTTAAATTATTTTGTTTTTATAAATTTTTTAATATTGTTATTAATATCGTATATGATTTATTATGTAATTATAAAGTAAAAGACTTTATTAAGGATAATAAAGTGATAAAGTTATTTAACAAGCATCCTTTTATCTTTAGTGCGGTTGTTATTTTCCTTTGTTATTTGCCATATATCATTGCCTTTTATCCAGCTATTATGGGTTATGATCCTGCTAATCAAATAAAAGAAGTTATGGGAATGCATACTAGATATATGGATAGTGTCATTCTTTTAGATGAGAATATGACAATTACTAATTTTAATCCTCTTTTACATACTTTATTGTTAGGTGGATGTTTTAAATTAGGTCATATGATAGGTAATGACAATTTAGGTTTATTTCTTTATACCATTATTCAATTAACAATTGTTATTTCTGTTTTATCATATTCTATTTCTTATATGAAAAAGCAGGGAGTTGTAAATAAATTATTGTTTGTCGTTTTAGCTTTATATGCTTTAGTGCCTGTTTTTCCTTTTTATGCAATTACAACTAATAAAGATACTATTTTCTGTAGTGTTATATTAATTTATTGTTTAAAACTTTATGACTTAATTAAAAATAAATGGAGTGGTAAAAATTATTTAATCTTACTTATTTGTAGTATCTTTGTTTGTTTATTAAGAAACAATGGAATTTATACTATTTTATTATCCCTTCCTTTTGCCCTTATTTGGCTTAAGGAAAAACGTAAACCACTTCTTTTAGTATTAACTGGAATACTAGTCTTTTATATTGGCTATAATAAATTTTTATTACCAGGTTTAAAAATAAGTAATACTAGTATAAGAGAGGTCTTATCAATACCATTTCAACAGACAGCTAGGTACGCTAAAGAATATCCACAAGATTTCACGGATGATGATATTGAAGTTATTGATAAAATTTTAAATTATGAAACTTTAGCGGAAAGGTATAATCCTAAATTATCCGATCCAGTTAAGAATGAGTATAATATATATACTACTAGTGAAGATTTAAAAAAATATTTTAATGTATGGTTTAAAGGATTAACTAAGCGTCCACATGTTTATTTAGATGCTACAATAAATAATGTCTATGGCTATTTTTATCCAAATACAGGCAAATGGTATATTTATTATAAATATAATACTAAATTAAGGGAAGCTGGATTTAATTATCATTATAATAATTTATCCAAATCACGTTCTTTTCTAAGTAATTTAGCTAGGAATTATCCTCATATACCTATCTTAGGACTTATAGTCAATATTGGTTTTGTTGGTTGGATATATTTCTTCCTTTTAATGGCTCTAATCGTAAAAAAATACTATAAGTATATACCATTTATTTTACCAGCTTTATCATTTATTTTAGTTTGTGTAGCTGGCCCTGCTAATACCTATTTTAGATATGCTTTACCATATGTAATGACTTTACCAATTACTTTATGCCTACTTTATAATATTTTTAATACAAAACTAAAAAGTTCAAATGAACAATAATTGTTCACTATGAACTTTTTTTGTCTTTAAACATAATTTATTACTGGGTGGTTTAATGAACTATAAAGTAATTATTAATCCGGAATTAGGTGGAAAAGATGTAGGAAAAAGTTATAATGGTCAAAGTAGTAAAGAATATAACTTACAATTTAGTAAATTATTAAGTGAACAATTAAATGATATTGGTATTTCTAATGTATTAGTAAGAACAATAGATAAAGATATGACGGATATGGAAAGAATCAACTTTATCAATCAAATTAGTTCACCAGATAGTATTATTTTAACAAATGGTTTAGGCGATGAAAATGGTATTGAAATAATATACTCTTTAAAGAATAATGATTCCTTAGCTAGTAGATTAGCTAACAATTTAGATGAAAATAATTTTAAAGTTAATAAATATTATCAGCGACGAAATAGCTCTAATACGTCAAAAGATTATGATTCTATTATAGGAGATGTTAATGGGCAATCAATTATTATTCGTTATGGAAATATTAAAGATAATAGTGATTATTTAAATAACAGAATCAACGATTTAGTAATGGTAATTGCTAATACTTTAAAAAGTTACTTAGGATTGGCTGATGATTACTACATTGTTAAAAAAGGTGATAACTTATATTCTATAGCTAGAAAGTTTAATACAACCGTTGATAATATTAAAAAGTTAAATAATTTAACAAGTAATAATCTATCAATAGGCCAAAGATTAATCATTAAAAATATTCCACTAACAAACAATGACAATACCGATTATTATGTGGTTAAGCCAGGAGATACTTTGTATGGTATTGCGAAAAAATATAATTTAACAGTTGAAAATTTAAAGAAAATGAATAACCTAACAAGCAACATTTTAACTATTGGTTCACGATTGAAGATAAAAGAAAATAGTGCGAATGTGATTAAATATACGGTAGTTAATGGTGATACATTATATGGCATTGCTAGAAAATACAATGTAACGGTTGACAACTTGAAAAAAACTAATAATCTTGCTAATAATACTTTATCAATAGGTCAAGTTTTAATAATCCCAAAAGATAATGTTATGCAATATATAGTTAAACCGGGAGATAGAATTTTTATGGGGAATAATGATAGATATAAAAACATAATTAACATGTAATTTTTTATGATTAAGGTTGAATAAGCAATCTTTTAAATTAGATGCAGTTTTATAAGAAATTTTTAAATTTATTAGATTTATTTTATATTTAAAACAAATAAATGAAAATAAGTTTGACCAATAGAAGGGAATTTTTTGCATGCTAAAATAATGGAGTTATATCTATTTTTAATAAAAAGTAGCTCTCAAAAAAAATCTAATGGATTTTTGAATTAAAGCAAAATTTTAAACAAACTAGTCTTTTATATGTTACAATTATTTTAGATAAGTGATGAGTAAGAGGTGCAGTTATGTTAAAAAAAGTATTAATATATGGTGATTCAAATACTTGGGGAGACAATTTTATAACGGGTAAAAGAATTGCTGATGATAAACAGTGGGTTAATATTTTAAGAAAAAAATATAATAAGAAATATTTGTTTTTACAAGAAGGATTACCAGGTCGTTTAGCCGGTAATGATGAGAATATTAAACGATATAAAAATGGGCAAGGAACTTTTATTTCAACATTTAGAACAAATGCTCCAGTTGATGTAATTATCATTTCTTTGGGGACCAATGATTTACAGTTAAAATATAATAAAACTAGTGAAAAAATAATTAGTGATCTATTATGGTATAAAGAAAAAATTGAAGAAAGTTTTAATGATCTTGAAGATAGAAAAAAATATTTTAATAATAAAATGCCAAAAATAATATATATCTTACCAATTAATTTTGATTATAAAGTAAATGCAAAAGAAATATTTGATAACGAGTGCGAAATAAAACGCCAAGAAATAATTAAATATTTTAAAGACAAAAAAATGAATATAATAATATCTAATGAAATGGATTTATTTGAAGATGGAATTCATTTAAATAATAATGGGCACGAAAAAATGGCTGATTTAGTATATGAGGAGTTACAAAAGTATGAATAAACTAGAAAATCTTAAGGAGTTACGAAATCAAGTTAATCTAATTGTAAAAAATATTGGTAATTATCCTAAAGATGAAATAAATGTTGTAGTTGCAAACCATAATTGTTTAATGGATATCTTTTATTTACCAATGGCTTTGTCAAGCGAAATAGTAAGTTTAATCAGCGCTCGTTTAGTGTATAAAAATGAACAGGAAAGAAAAAATTTTGTGAATAAATATTTGTATGCTATGCCTGTAGAAGCACACGGTGGCCCAGCATATACTAATATGTGTTTAAATCAAGCATTAGAATTTTTGTTAAATAGAAAAAGTGTTTATATATTTCCAGAAGGTGCTTATGTCTATGATAGAAAGATTTTTAGAGGACATACTGGTGCTAGCAGGCTTGTCTATAATGCCAGAAATAAACATCAACAAGTTAATTTAGTACCTATTAGTATTTATGTTTCTAGAAATGATGATTTAGATTGTTATAATAAAATTGGAGATAATGTTGAGGTTACAATTTTACCACCAGTAGATTATGAAGAAGCATATTATAATTATAAACATGTTAAAGCTAGGGAAGAAAAAAATACTTTTTTACATCAACCAATGGATGTCGCTATGGAAAACATTGCTAATAATTTAGGTATGCCTTATGAAAATAGTTATATAAAATTAAGAAATAAAGGGAACGTAATTTTTAGTGATGGTTCAGTAGTTGATACCATATCTGCTCAACAAGCCGAATACGTTAATAGATATAATAAAGAACTAAAAGATAGAAGTATAAAATTATTAAAAATTATGAGGTAAATTGTATTTTAAAAATGGTAAAGAATTAAACTATTGTAAGGCTGAAAATGTTACATAAAAAAGGTATTAGGGGATACATTATATGATATTAGCAGAAGACATAATGTTGATGTTAAAGATATCATGAATTTAAATGGACTAAATGGCACTAATTTAGCTATTAATCAAAAATTATTGATTCCATTGGTATAAAAAATACACTACGAAAAGGTAGTGTATTAAATTTTTTTTACATAGATGGCTGTGTCATTAAAACCTTGAATTGGCAAAACATTTGGCACAGTCTCTATTCTTTAAATTGTAGTGGGAAAATGTTACTTAAACCTTTATATGTTTGATAACAAATTTTTTTTTGTAGATTAATTAAAGTAGTTGGTTTTTGAGAAACTAATTTATAAATTTGTTTTTGATCAACTCATTTTAGCAATTTTGCAATAGGATTGTTATTTGGAATAGCAACGATTCCAAGTTCTTCATCGCCTATGATGTTGTAAGGTAATGAAAAAGACATACAATTACCCCTTAAATCGCTGTTATTCTAGTAAAAGCTTATTCAAAAGTCAAATAATTTTACCTTTTAACAATTTACTAATCAGTATTATACGTGTTATAACCCGAGTTTGACAGTTGAAATAATAAAAAAACATCATTTTGCCCAGTATTTATAAGGCTTTGTGATGTT
>CANRJK010000049.1 GCA_947630955.1 uncultured Bacilli bacterium
CCTAACATAAGAATACGCGCCTCAGCTTGAGCTTCAGGAGAAATAGGTACGTGAACAGCCATCTGATCACCATCAAAATCGGCGTTGAAAGCTGCACATACTAATGGATGTAATCTTATACTTCTACCATCAATTAATTTTGGTTCAAAAGCTTGAATACCAAGTCTATGTAACGTAGGAGCACGGTTTAACATGACTGGGTGTTCCTTAATTTTTTCTTCAACAACATCCCATACTCTAGGATCTTGATTTTCAATCATCTTTTTGGCTACTTTAATATTACTAGCTATCTCTTTTTGAACTAAACCATTAATAACATGTGGTTTAAATAATTCTAAGGCCATTTCCTTTGGAATACCACATTCATACATTTTTAAATTAGGCCCTACAACGATAACGGAACGACCAGAGTAATCAACACGTTTTCCTAATAGATTTTGACGGAAACGTCCTTGTTTACCCTTTAACATACTTGATAGAGATTTCAAAGGACGATTACCAGGTCCTGTAATATTACGTCCTCTTCGACCATTATCAAATAGTGCATCAACAGCTTCTTGTAACATACGTTTTTCATTTTGAATAATGATACTTGGAGCACCTAAATCAATTAATTTTTTCAAACGATTATTACGATTTATAACACGGCGATATAAATCATTTAAATCACTAGTTGCAAATCTTCCACCATCTAGTTGAATCATTGGACGAAGTTCTGGTGGAATAACAGGAAGCGCTGTTAAAATCATCCATTCTGGACGGTTACCAGATTCAATAAAAGCATTTAAGATATCTAGACGTTTTACTAAACGAACTCTTTTTTGACTAGATGAATCTTTTATTTGTTCTAATTCTTCTTTAATTTCATCTAATTCTTTTTGTAAATCGACACCCTCTAATAATTCTTTTATTGCTTCAGCACCCATACCTACGCGAAAAGAATTACCATATTTTTCATAATAAGCACGATATTCTTTATCACTAATAGTTTGTTTTTTCTCTAAAGGTGCAGGTCCTGGATCTAAAACAACATATGACACAAAGTATAAAACTTCTTCAAGATCTCTTGGACTCATATCAAGAACTAATCCCATACGAGATGGTACACCTTTGAAAAACCAAATATGTGAAACTGGGGTTGCTAACTCAATATGTCCCATACGTTCACGACGTACTTTAGCACGTGTTACTTCAACGCCACAACGATCACATATAATATTTTTATATCTTAAGCGTTTATATTTACCACACGCACACTCAAAATCTTTAGTTGGACCAAATATCTTTTCACAATATAAACCATCACGTTCTGGTTTTAAAGTACGATAATTAATTGTTTCGGCTTTTTTTACTTCACCATATGACCAAGAACGAATTTTTTCCGGTGAGGCAATACTAATCTTTAATCCTTCAAAATTATTTACATTCATTATTGCTCATCCCCTTCCAAGTTCTTTAACTCTTCTTCTGGTGCATCAAATTCTTCATCCGATAATTCATCTTGAAATTCATCATCTTCAGTACTTTCTTCTTCAAATTCAAAATTTTCATCTTCGTAATCATCATCGGCAAAATCATCATCATACTCTTCAAAAATTTCTTCGTTTGATTCAGCACCTACTTGATTTACAACAACTTCTTTTGGTTTTTCTTCAGTTGGGCCAAAATCATCTTTGTCATTTTCTTCTAATTCTTTAAGTTCAACAAAATTACCATTTTCATTTAAAACAGTTATATCTAAGCCTAAAGCCTGAAATTCTTTAATTAATACTCTAAATGATTCTGGAATACCTGATTTTGGAATTGGTGTTCCTTTTACCAATGATTCATAAACTTTAACACGTCCTACAACATCATCAGATTTAACAGTCATCATTTCTTGAAGAACATGAGCAGCACCATATGCATATAATGCCCAAACTTCCATTTCACCAAATCTTTGACCACCAAATTGTGCTTTACCACCTAATGGTTGTTGCGTAACCATAGAATATGGTCCAGTTGAACGAGCATGTAATTTATCATCAACCATATGATGTAGTTTAATCATATACATAATTCCAACACTAATACGATTATCAAATGGTTCACCTGTACGTCCATCATATAGAACAGTTTTACCATCTTCATCTAAACCTGCTTCTTTTAAAGCATCAATTATTTCTTCACGAGTTGCACCGCTAAAGACTGGGGTTGCAACATGAATACCTAAGTTTTTAGCTGCTATACCAAGGTGCATTTCAAGGATTTGTCCAATGTTCATACGTGATGGTACACCTAATGGGTTAAGTAAAATATCTATTGGTTCACCATCAGCCGTATAAGGCATGTCTTCGCTAGGTAAAACAAGTGAGATAACACCTTTGTTACCATGGCGTCCTGCCATTTTATCACCAACAGTAATTTTTCTTTTCTGAGCGATATAAACACGAATAATCTTAGATACGCCAGCTGGTAATTCATCAGTATCTTCTTTAGTAAAGATTTTTATATCATGAACAATACCACCACCACCATGTGGTACTCTTAAGGATGTATCACGAACTTCACGTGTTTTTTCACCAAATATAGCGTGTAATAACTTTTCTTCTGAAGTAAGTTCAGCCATACCTTTAGGTGTTACTTTACCAACTAAGATATCATCATCTTTTACTTCTGTACCAATAGCCACAATACCATTTTCATCTAAGTTTTTACGACTATCTTCACTAACATTAGGAATATCTCTAGTAAACTCTTCAGGTCCTAATTTTGTATCACGACATTCAATTTGATAATCTTGAATATGAATAGAAGTATAAACATCATCACGAACTAATCTTTCATTCAAGATAACAGCATCTTCGTAATTATAACCATTAAAGTTCATAAACGCTACACGAACGTTTTTACCTAAAGCCATTTCTCCTTTGTCCGTACTTGGACCATCGGCAATAATCTGATCTTTTTTAACTTTATCACCAGCTCTAACAATAGGTATTTGATGATAACAAGTACCAGCATTAGAACGGTCAAAACCACTTAAATAATAAGTATCAATTCCTGCTTTTGTTTTAACAAGAATTTTCTTTGAATCAACATAATCAACGACACCATCAGCTTTAGATATAATAACTGC
Source organism: uncultured Bacilli bacterium (assembly GCA_947630955.1). Lineage (GTDB taxonomy): Bacteria > Bacillota_I > Bacilli_A > RF39 > UBA660 > UBA5578. Next base: position 3,119 of record CANRJK010000049.1, read on the forward strand.
TCCACTATCACGTGCAGATATAGCTTCAATACCAGTTCCAACAATTGGTGCTTCAGCTTTTAATAATGGGATTGCTTGACGTTGCATGTTAGAACCCATCAAAGCACGTTTACCATCATCATGTTCAAGGAATGGAATTCCAGCCGTTGTTATGGATACAACTTGTTGACTTGATACGTCCATATAATCTACTTCATCAGAATTAATTATGATATTTTCACCACGATAACGAACAGGAACTCTTTCATCGACAAATTTATTATCATCAGTTAGAGCAACTGTTGCTTGAGATATATGATAATCAAGTTCTTCATCAGCTGTCATATAAACAATATCATCTGTTATTTTTCCTTTTACTACTTTACGATAAGGAGTCATGATAAAACCATAGTCATTAATACGAGCATAACTTGCTAAAGCTGTAATAAGTCCAATGTTTGGTCCTTCTGGCGATTCAATCGGACAAAGACGACCATAATGTGATGGGTTAACATCACGAACTTCCATACCAGCACGATCACGAGACAAACCACCTGGTCCTAAAGAAGATAATCTTCTTTTGTTAGCAAGTTCAGCAACAGGGTTAGTTTGATCCATAAATTGTGATAACTGACTACTACCAAAAAATTCCTTTATTGCCGCTGTTAATGGTCTTATGTTAATCAAAGATTTAGGTGTTACATCAGCTATTTCTTGTGTTGACATACGGTCACGAATAACTCTTTCAATACGACTAATACCAACTCTGAATTGATTTTGTAAAAGTTCTCCTACTTGACGAACACGACGATTTGATAAGTGATCGATTTCATCAAAATTACCAATACCCTCATGTAAATTCAAATAATAAGATACAGAAGCATAAACATCAGATATTGTTAATCTCTTTAAATCAACTGTTTGGTCATTACCAATGATAGAAATAATTTTATCTGGGTTTTTCTTCGAATAAACTTTAACAACTTGAACCTTATTATATGAGTCTAATTCTTCATTAATTAAGGCTTCACGTACACCATACCCGTCAGCAAAAATAGGTTTTAATTCTTCTAATAAATCTTTAGTTACAACTTGACCTTCTTCAGCGATAACTTTATTTTTTACCTTAATGGTTTCAGCTAATTTACAACCTAACAAACGGTCTGTAACGTTTAATTTTTTATTAAATTTATAACGTCCAACTTTTGCTAAATCATATCTGAATGAATCAAAAAATCTAGATATTAATTGGTTTTTAGCACTATCTAAAGTAGTAGGTTCACCAGGTCTTAATTTAGAATGAATATCAATTAATGATTCATCAGTATTCTTGTTAGCATCTTTTTCAATTGTACGAATAATATATTCATCTTCACCGAATAAATCGATAATATCGTTATCACTAGATAATCCTAAAGCACGTAAAAAAGTCGTAATTGGCACTTTTCTCGTACGATCAATTCTAACATAAATGGCATCTCTAGCGTCAGTTTCATATTCTAACCAAGTTCCACGAGTTGGAATAATCTGTGAAGTAATAATTAATTTTCCATTCTTTTTATCAATTTCTCGTCCAAAATAAACACTAGGTGAACGAACTAACTGAGAAACAATAACACGTTCTGCTCCATTAATAACAAAAGTTCCACTTTCAGTCATAATAGGCATATCACCTAAATAAATTTCTTGTTCTTTAACTTCACCAGTTTCTTGATTAAATAATCTTGCTTGAACCTTTAGTGGTGCGGCGTATGTTGCATAACGATCTTTGCAACCTTTTATTGAGTATCTTGGCTCATCAAATGAGTATTCTCCAAATTCCAAAGTTAAATTCCCAGTAAAACTTTCCACTGGAAAAATATCTTCAAATACTTCACTAATACCTTCTGTCATAAACCAGTTGTATGATTTTTTTTGAATTTCTAACAAGTTGTTTAATTCAATTGCATCTTTTGTTTTTGCATAACTTCTTCTTTCTCGATAATCACCGAATTTTTTTACTGTATAAGCCACTATTTCACCCCATAAACTAATTTTTCAAGATCATGTATTGGTACCTAAATAATACATGTCACCAATTTATAATTTTACCAAACTGTGAGCAACTTGTCAATGGTTTTGACAGTCGATTACAAAAAAACCTTTGTTTTTTCTTATAACATTAACCTCATACTCACATTCTAAATTTTTAATCAAAGTTTTGGCACCTTGATTTTTATGAACAACAAATATTAAATGTCCACGACTTTTAAGGTATTGCTTTGCACCAAATAAAATACTATTCAAAATTGTTTTACCAACTCTAATAGGCGGATTAGTAATAATATAATCATACTTTTTTGTTACTTTATCGTAAATATTACTTTTAAAAATATTCACATCAACCTGATTAAGTATAGCATTTTGTTTAGATAATGATAAAGCACGTTCATTAATGTCAACCATATCAACCTTTTTATGATGATAAGCTAAAAAAATACCAATAGGTCCATAACCACACCCAAAGTCTAATATATCACCATCAATATTATTTAAGTCTAAACTTTCTAACATTGTTCTTGTACCAAAATCTAAGCCTTTTTTGGAAAAAACATCATTATCAGTAAGAAAAACAAATCTTTCTTCTGATATCATAACTTTTATTTTTCGTGGTTCACTAATTGAAGTTGGTTTATCTTCAAAATAATAGGCCATAACCCCTCCTATAAAACACTTAAAGCCTATACTAGAAAACTAGTACAGGCTATTTAAATTCTTATGAAATTATTTTAATTCAATTGTAGCGCCAGCTTCTTCAAATTTAGCTTTTATTTCTTCAGCTTCAGCACTTGCAACTTTTTCTTTAACAACACCACCGTTATCAGCGATTGCTTTAGATTCTCCTAAACCTAATCCTGTAACTTCTTTAATTAATTTAATAACGTTAATCTTGTTTGGTCCAGCACTTGCTAGTACAATATCAACTTCACTTGGTGCAGCATCATCTGCTGCTGCTTGTGCACCTGCTGCTGGAGCAGCTACAGCTACAGCTGATGGATCTACTCCAAATTCTTCCTTCATTAAATCTACTACTTCTTTAATTTCTAAAAGTGTCATTTCTTTTAAAGAATCGATAATTTCTTTTGCGCTTAATTTTGCCATTTAAATTCCTCCTTTATATTTAATCTTTATTTTTTTATTCTTGCTCTAAATTTTTAGCATGTAAGTCTAAGCAAATAGCGAAATTATTAACTGTTTGCATTAAACCACCTGCAAGCATTGTAAGTAATCCATCTCTTGATGGAATAGTAGCTAACTTTTTCAAAGTTGCTAAATCAGTAATTTCTCCATCGACAATTCCTAATTTCATTTCAAGATTTGGATGATTTTCAATGAATTTACTAACAGCTTTAATTGGCTCAACAACATCTTTACCAAAAGCAACTACTTTAGGTCCGTTTAACTCATCTTTTAAATCAATATTCAATGAAGTTAAAGCTCGGTTAACTAAAGTATTTTTATAAATTTTTAACTCTGAATCACTTTCTTTTAATTTTCTTCGTAATTCCATGGTTTCACTAACTGTTAAACCATGGTTCTCTAAAAAGATAAAAGAACTAGATTCTTGAACATTCTTAGCTATCTCATCAATAATTTTTTGTTTTTGATCTAAGATTTTTTGATTAGCCATATTACACCTCCTTATCTTGTGCAATAACCGTTAAAAAAGTCCCTACTACTACCGTAATAAGGACTTAAGAGTTCTTAAGTTAAGCTCCTCGGTAGGATAATTAAGATTTCTCCCCTACTATCTACGGTACTTCTTGCTCATATGAGCGTATTATATCATATTGTTTTTAATTTGTAAATATTATGCTTCAAAAGAACTTGCATCAATTTTAATACCAGGACCCATCGTTGTAGATACAGAAATATTTTTAATATATTTACCTTTCACTACTGATGGTTTTGTTTTAATAATTAATGAAATGAAAGCCGTTAAATTTTCAACCAACTTATCTTCATCAAATGAAACCTTACCAATTGCAACAGCAACATTACCATAACTATCAGTACGATATTCTACACGTCCTTTTTTAACATCTAAAACGGCTCTTTTAGTATCCATTGTAACAGTTCCAGTTTTTGGGTTTGGCATCAAGCCACGTGGTCCTAAAACACGACCAATTTTACCTAAAAGAGGCATCATGTCAGGAGTAGCTATCATTGTATCAAAATCAAACCAATTCTCCTTTTCAATTTTTTCAATCATGTCAACATCGCCAACATAATCAGCACCAGCTTCTTTAGCTTGAGTTGCAGCTTCTCCTTTGGCAATAACTAAAACTTTTTTTGTCTTACCAATACCATTAGGTAAAACAGTAGCACCTCTTAATTGTTGATCAGCTTTTTTAGTATCTAAGTTTAATCTTAATACTAATTCAACTGATTCATCAAATTTAGCTACACTTGTTTGTTTTACTAACTTAATAGCTTCTTCTTTTGTATATAACTTATTTTTTTCTACTTTAGAAGCAGCTTCCATATACTTTTTTCCTTTTTTCATTTTAACCTCCTCGCGTGGTATATGCGGATAAATTAATTCCTCCCACTTAGGAATTATCTTTTTTAATCAACTATTTCGACACCCATGTTGATAGCTGTTCCTTCAACTATCTTCATAGCTTCTTCAATAGTATAACAATTTAAATCTGGTAATTTAATCTCAGCTATTTCTTTTAACTGAGCTCTAGTTAATGTTCCAACAACTTCAGACTTACCTTTTGTAGAACCTTTCTTAATCTTTCCTATTTTCTTAATTAAGAATGGTGTTGGTGGAGTCTTTATTACAAAAGAGAATGTTCTATCATCCATGATAGATATTTCAACAGGTAATATATCCCCCATCTTATCTTTAGTTGCATCGTTATATTTTGTACAAAATTCTTGTAGATTAATTCCTGCTGGGCCTAACACTGTTCCTACTGGTGGAGCTGGTGTTGCTTTTCCTGCAGGTATTTGTAATTTAATTTTCTTTACTAATTGTGCCACGAAAAACACCTCCTATAAATTTTTTCGCCGTGGTTCAAATGACATCCGCAAATCTTTTATCTCCCACAATCTATATTTAATGAAATATAGCTAGTTAATAATATCATAAATTTATTAGTTTGTAAATATTTTAACTTTTCTCTATTTCACTAAATTCAACTTCAACAACGGTTTCTTGACCAAATAAATCAAGAATAACTTCCAATTTTTGATTAGCCATATCGATAGATTTAACTTTACCAAACATATTCGCAAAAGCACCTTTGATAACTTTAACATTATCGCCTACTTCTAATTCATTAGCAATATCAAGTCGGCTCATACCCATATTTCCTAAAATATTATCAACCTCTTGAGGTGTTAAAGGAAATGGTTTAGCACCTTTACCACTTGATCCTATAAAGCCAGTAACTCCAGGTGTATTACGAACAATAAACCAAGCTTCGTCAGTCATAATCATTTCAACTAAGATATAACCTGGAAACATCTTTGTCGTTTTTTCCTTAGCTACACCATCTTTATATTCAACTTGTTTTTGTTCTGGTACAATAACTCTGAAAATATAATCTTCCATGCCCATTGTACTAGCACGCATTTCTAACTTTTCTTTTACCTTATTCTCATGGCCAGAATAAGTATTAACTACATACCATTCTTTTTCCATTATTTCACCATTCCTAAAAGGGTTCTAAAACCTGCTAGTACCCCATCAGATAAAGCAAAGAAAGCCATAAAAATAATAATAAAAGCTATTGTTGCTCCTGAATAAAGAGCTAAATCTTTTTTACTCAACCATCTTACTCTTTTTAATTCTTTTTTTACGCTAACAAAAAATCTAGCTATTCTTTTCATTCAATTCACCCACTTAAATCACTAAATTTTCTTAAAAATAAAAACACCTTTTTGTGTCTAGTGATAGAATAACACATCCGACATTTAAAGTCAATACAAATGTACTTTTTTGTTAAACCTTTTTTAAAATGTCAGTATAAGATTTTATAGAAATGTCAGTATTATTATATGATAGAATATACTT
>CANRJK010000050.1 GCA_947630955.1 uncultured Bacilli bacterium
TCAATCTTAGACAACATCAAGAGTACGTATGTAAGTAGTAATACAGGATTAGACTTTAGTAAAATCTCATCAGATACAAATGGAAAAGGAGTATATGAGTTACATACAACGAAAGATGATGAGCATCCAATATATTACTACAGAGGAGCCGTAACAGATAATAATATAATATTCGCCAATTTTTGTTGGAAGATAATAAGAACGACAAGTAGTGGAGGAATAAAGATAATCTATAATGGAAGCCCAACAAGTGATAATAAGTGTACAAACACTACAGGTTCAAATACGCAAATAGGGACATCAGCGTATAATAGTAGTTATAGACAAGCACAGTATGTTGGATATAAATATGATAATGATACAAAAGATAGTACAATAAAAGCAAATATAGATGCATGGTATAAAACGAATATTGATGAAAAGAAAGATGCAAATGAAAAAAGTTATACAACGTATATAGAAGACCTAGAATTTTGTAATGATAGGGGTATAGCAAGCACATCAGAAAGTTACATATATTACAATCCAAAATATAGAAATGACGAAAATAGAACTCCAAGTTTAGAGTGTCCACAAGATGATGATAAGTTTACCGTAGTAAATGAAAAACTAACATACCCAGTAGGGCTAATAACAGTAGATGAAGCAGCGTATGCAGGAGGAGTTTATAATACATCAAATAGTACATATTATTTATATACCAATCAATGGTATTGGACGATGTCACCTTTTAACTTCAATGGCAGCGACGCTTACGTGTGGCGCTTCAATTCGTCTGGTGACCTCTACGCCGGCAACGTGTACAATAGCATCGGCGTTCGCCCAGTTGTTAGCTTACTATCAAACACTCAAGTCACAGGCACTGGTATTAGTGATAATCCATACATGGTAAAATAAAAAAGAAGTTTGAGCATGAGACTCTTTTAAACTTCTTTTTTTATATCCATAATAACAGGTAAGATAATTGGATTCCTTCCTGTTTTTTCATATATATAAGCAGATAGACTACTTATAATTTCACTTTTTATTTCACTATAATTAACATGTTTTTGTATTTTATCAATAATGGCTTTGTCACATATTGTTTCAAGTTCTTTTAGAAATTCAATATTTTCTTGAATTAGAACAAAACCACGAGAGGTAATGTTTACGTTTCCTAATAGTTTGTTATTTTTTGTATCAATGTTAACAATAACGACAACAATACCATCACTTGACATTATTTTTCGATCATGCATGACAGCTGATCCTATTTCACCAATTCGGTTACCATCAATATAGACATCGCCAGCAAGAACAGTTCCTTCTTTTTTTATTTTTTCTTTGTACATTGATAAAACTTCTCCATTTTTTAATACGAAAGTATTTTCTTTAGGAACGCCACATTCGATGGCTAAATCAGCATGTTTTTTTAGCATGCGATATTCACCATGAACCGGCATAAAATATTTAGGTTTAAGTAAGCGAACCATTAATTTTAGTTCTTCTTGGCTACCATGACCTGATGTATGAACATCAGCTAAAGAGGTATTGGTGCATACTTTGACGCCTTGTAGGTATAATTTATTAATAATTTTTGAAATACTAAGGGCATTACCAGGAATGGCTGATGAGGAAAAGATAACTAAGTCATCATGTTGTAGTTTAATTTGTCTATGACTTCCATTAGCAATTCTAGATAGTGCAGCCAAAGGTTCACCTTGTGATCCTGTACAAAGTAAGCATACTTTGTTAGGTGGTAGGTGATTAGCTTCTTCTGGCGTTATAAAAATTTCTTTATGTTTGATGTAACCTTCATTTAATGATATTTCAATATTATTTTCCATACTTCGACCGAAAATAGCAATTTTACGATTGTTTCTTTTGCAAGTGTCAACAATATGTTTTAGTCTATAAATATTGGATGCAAAAGTAGCAATAATAATACGTCCTTGATGTTCTAAGAAAATTTCACTTAAAGCTTCATCTACTTGCGATTCACTAATACTAAAACCACTATTTAAAGCGTTAGTACTATCACTTAATAATAATGTAACTCCTTTACTACCAATTGCAGCCATTTTTTGTAAATTAGACATTGGTCCGATAGGAGTTAAGTCGAATTTAAAGTCACCAGTAGTGACAATAGTACCATTTGGCGTTGTAATGGCAATACCATGTGAATCTGGTATAGAATGGGTTGTCCTAAAAAATTCGACACTCATAGATTTAAATCTAATTTTTGATTTTTCAGTATAAACGTATAAATTTTTATAATGCATATCGCGATCTTCTAATTTTTTTCTAATTAAGCCAACAGCTTGATTAGGTGCATATATAGCTGGAATATTAATTGTTTGAAGTAAATAAGGTATTCCACCAATATGATCTTCATGCCCGTGTGTAATAAAAAGTGCTTTGATTTTGCTTTCATTTTTCTTTAAGAAAGTAAAATCCGGAATAATATAATCGATTCCAGGTAATTCATTGGAAGGGAAAATAATACCAACATCGATGATAATGATTTCATTATCTGACATGATACAATACATGTTTTTTCCAACTTCACCTAAGCCACCTAGGGCAAATACTTTCGTATTTCCACTATCAAATAATTTCAATCTTTCGCTCCTTTCTTTTAAGCTTCAAATTCAACTATAACATTATACCTTTTTTTTAAAAATTTGTCCACTTACTTTTATTGACTATTGACTAATGCCATGATAAAATGAATATGCTAGTGTCCGTTGGAGGTTTTTTATGGAGTTATTAAGAGAAGATATACTAAGTAAAGATCCCATTATGCGAGTTATCCTTGCTTTTTATGATTTTGTTAGAAAGAATAGTGATTGGAATAATCGAATTGAAAATACAGTCGCGGATAAGTTAAAAATGAGTGATTATGATTTTGAATTTGATAAGAGATTATATAGTTTCTTTTATGAATATATCGATAACAATAATGTTAGATGTTGTGTGAAAGAGTTTAATAAATTTTATGATACAGCTAAGTCTTATGATTATGTGATTTTTGATTATAATTTATTAGATAAAATGATAACTAAAATTTGTCAAAAAGGAAGTTTAAAAGTAAATGGGTAGTTTTATACTACTTTTTTTGTTAAAAATACTTTAATTTTTCATTGATTTATAGTAAAATATAGATGTAGATATGGCAATATAAGGAGGTTATTATGGGATTTTTTAATAAATTTAAAAATCTGTTTACTTCTGATCCAAAACAACAAAAACAAGTTGAGGTTTACGATAAAGGTTTAGAAAAAAGTAGAAAAGATTTTGTTTCTAAAATTACCTTATTAAATTCAAAGTATAAAAAGGTTAGTCCTGAATATTTTGAAGAATTAGAAGAAATATTAATAATGGCAGATATTGGTGTTAATACTGTAATGAGTTTTATTGATAGACTTAAAAAACGTGTTAAAACGGAACATATTGAAAATAGTGAAGACTTAAAAGAGATAATTGTCGATGAAATGTTTATTATTTATGTTGACAATTCAATTATGGTTAATAAAATAAATTATGCTGAAACAGGTCCTACCGTTATTTTGTTCGTTGGCGTTAATGGCGTTGGTAAAACAACGACAATTGGTAAATTAGCTGATAAGTTAACTAAAGAAGGTAAGAAAGTTTTACTTGTAGCAGGTGATACATTTAGGGCTGGTGCTTTAGAACAATTGTGTGAATGGGGAGAAAAGACTGGTTGTGCAGTTGTATTTAAAGAAAATGCTGATCCCGCTAGTGTTATTTATGATGGTGTTAATAAAGCTATTTTAGAAGAGTATGATGTTGTTTTAATTGATACAGCTGGTCGCCTTCAAAATAAAACCAATTTGATGAGTGAATTAGAAAAGATTAATAAAGTAATTGGAAAATTAATCGCTAATGCTCCTCATGAAACTTTGTTAGTTATCGACGCTACAACTGGACAAAATGGTATTAGTCAAGCTAAAGAATTTAAAAAAATTACCAATATTACTGGTATTGTTTTAACTAAATTAGATGGAACAGCTAAAGGTGGTATTGTTTTAGCTATTAAAGAAGAGGTTGGCTTACCTGTTAAATATGTTGGTTTAGGGGAAACAGCTCTTGACCTACAAACATTTGATATTGAAAAATATATTTATGGTTTATTTAAAGATATGTGAGGTAGAAAATGCATAATGTTGAGATAATAGATATAAAATCATTTTCTTTTAAACGAATAAGTTTATATGTTCAATTATTCTTACTTATTTGCTTAGTAGGTTCCTTTATAGCTTATTTTTTCGTTGATACGGAAATTATGATGCCAATTATTTATGCTGTTTTAGCGCTTTTAATGTTAATTATGGCTTATAATAATAAAAATTTTTATAAAAGAAAGTATATGACCTATATTTATTTAGTATTAAGTGTTATACTTATAGGTAGTGTAGTAGTAGAATTGTTATGATTGATGTAAGGCTAAGTATATTATTTGATTATTATAGTGATTTATTAACAGAACATCAACAAGCTTTGTTTAAGGATTATTATTTTGATAATCTTAGCTTACAGGAGATTGCTGAAAATAATGGTATAAGTAGAAATGCTGTTCATAAAACATTGACAATAATTAATGAAAAATTAAATTATTATGAGGATAAATTAAAGTTGTATGCTAAAGCTAAACAAATAAAAGAATTAATCAAAGATTTAGATGAAGATAAAAGAAGTCAGATTGAAGATTTGATATAAAAAGAAGGGTTGATAATATGTTTGGAAAAATTGTGTATATTAGTGACAATATGGCTCATGTAGAAGTACCAAAAACAAATGAAGTTATAGTTAATTTAATGAATAGACATGTGGTATTTGAAGATGAAGATAAGAAAATATTAGGTGAGGTAGAAGATGTTTCTTCTGAAATTATGAAGATAAGATTTTTAGGAGAACTTGATGGTAATCATTTTATTGGTGGTGTGCTTCGTAAACCTAATTTGACTGCTAAAACAAGGTTAATAAATGCTGAGGAATTAAAGGTTATTATTGGTGGACCAACCGAAGGAACATTTATGCTTGGTGTAAGTCCTCTTTATGATGATATGCCTGTTAATATTGATATTAACGATGTTTGTAGTAATCATATGGCTATTTTTGGTAATACTGGTAGTGGTAAGTCTTATGGAGTTGCACGTTTTATACAAAGTTTATTTTACGATCCTAAGTTTGTTCCATTTAAGTCTAACTTTATGATTTTTGATGCTTATGGTGAGTATCATAATGCTTTTAAAAATTTAAATCGTATTAATCCAAACTATAATTTTAAGTTTTATACAACTAATAAATCTCAATTAAAAGAAGGAGGAGAGCTATTACGTATTCCTCTTTGGTTACTTTCAGTTGATGATTTTGCTCTTTTGTTAAATGCTGAAAAGCATTCACAACTACCAATTATCGAAAGAATGATAAAACTTGTTCGTGTTTTCGCCACTGAAGGTGATATTAGTACAAGATACAAAAACCACTTAATAGCAAAAGCTATTATGGATATTATGTACACTAATCAAACTTCAGCTAGTAAACGAAATGATATTTTTTCTATTTTAGCAAGTTGTTCAACTGCTCAGTTTAATTTAGAAGCACCTGTTCAAGGTATTGGTTATGTACGAAAATTCCGTGAATGTTTCTTAATTGATACATCAGGTCAATTCACTGAGAGTGTGTTAATTACACAATATATAACGTCTTTTATTGATGAAGAATTAGAAAAATATGAACCAACACCAAATCATTTCTTTACTTTGGATGATGTAGAAAAAGCTTTACAATTTACTTTAATAAGTGAAGGTTTGCTTCGTAATGAACAATTATATAATGAAGCTATTACTTTAAAAGTTAGATTACATGCAATTGCAGTAGGTGAAAGCAAGGAGTTTTTCAATTATCCTCAATACATAACAATGGAAAACTATGTTGCATCTTTAGTTACTTACAATAATCGTAAGGCACAAATTGTTAACTTTAACTTGGAGGATGCTGATGATCGTCTTTCTAAGACTATTGTTAAGATTTATGCTAAATTATTCTTTGATTTTACGAAACGTTTAAATGAAAGAGCTTCTATTCCATTCCATCTAGTATTAGAAGAATCACATAGATATGTTCAAAATGATAATGATAATTTCTTATTAGGATATAATATTTTTGAACGTATCGCTAAAGAGGGTCGTAAATTTGGTATGTTACTATTTTTGATTTCTCAAAGACCTGTTGAATTATCTGAAACTGTTATTTCACAGTGTAGTAATTTCTTAATATTTAAAATGACTCACCCACGTGATCTTGATTATATGAAAAAGATGTTACCTAATATGAGTGAGGAAATTATGGAAAAACAAAAAAGCTTACAGCCTGGTACTTGTGTTGCGTTTGGTCGAGCATTTAAAATACCTATGATTGTTAAAATGCCACTTCCAAATCCAGAACCTTATAGTACAAATGCTGATATAGTAGGTCGTTGGACACATTAAAGTTATCATTTGATAACTTTTTTTATATAATTAATTATGAGATATTTAATAGCGCATCGATCACTTGATGATCATAAATATAAAGAAAATAGTATTAATGCTGCTTTAGATTGTTTGAATAAAAAATATATAAGCGGTATTGAAATTGATGTTCGAATGACAAAAGATCATAAAATCGTTATGTATCATAATTTGTTATATAATTTAAATAGTATAAGTTCTTTAGATTATAAAAGATTAAAAGATGTTGATTTACTAGAAAATTTATTAAAACAAATAAAAACTAATAAAATAATTTTATTGGATATTAAAAGTGAAACGAATAATTATCAAAAATTTGTTAGAAAATTATTAAAATTAATCAAAAAATATCCTCTTAATTATTATTTATGTTCTTTTAATTATCAATTAATTCAATCTTTAAAAGCTAAAACAGATTATCCACTTGGAATATTTGTTACTGATTTTATTAATAAAAAGAAAGATTATCATGATTTATCTTTCTTAGCTTTATCCGTTAGTAGCTATTTTGATATAGCTTTTAAATGTAAAATGGTTTGGACTGTAAATAGTCCTAAAAATATTAATAAATATGAATATATTATTACTAATAAAGCTCACTTATTACTATAATAAGAAGCAATTTCAGTTATGATAGTTGCATCCTTATCCATAAGGTTAATAAGTTTAGCTAAACGATATTTCTTTTTACGTGATGTCATAATTAGTAAAACTTTTTTTTGGTCATTAACACCATAGCCATCAATTGTTGTAACTTGATAATTCAGTTGTCTTAGTTTATCGACAATTTTGCTATCTTTTTCTGTTATACAAGTTATCATATTATCACCTAAGGCAATTTTATCTTCGATATAACATCCTAAATAAGATCCAGCAAAGCATCCTGCTGCGAAAGCAACGATTTTTAATGGTTCATGGGAAAAATTACGTAAAACAGATACAGTTGAATAAATCCAGATAAAGGCAATAAAGACATTTAAGATAGCGCCTATTAATTTTTTTTGATTAGATAAAACTATAATACGAATCGTTGTTAAGATATTTTCTAGTGTTTTTGCAAGAAAGATAGCTAAATAAGACATGGTATCACCATAATTATTATTGGAATAAAATGTTTTTATATACAAAAAAGATAGATTTTTATAGGTGTAAAATGTTATAATGAAAAAGGTGATTTTATGTTTGAAAGTTTAGGAGATAGATTACAAACAGCTATTAATAAAATTAAAGGTTATGGAAAAATATCCGAAGAAAATATTAGTGAAGTAACTAGAGAAATAAGATTAGCTTTGTTAGAAGCAGATGTCAATTACAAAGTAGTAAAAGAATTTATAAACAATGTTAAAGAAAAAGCTTTGGGTGAAGAAGTAGCTAAATCATTAAAACCAGGCGAAATGTTTGTCAAGATTTTAAAAGATGAACTAGTTGATTTGTTAGGAAAAGAAAAAGCTCCACTCTATACGGCTGGAAATCCATCTATTTTAATGTTAGTTGGACTTCAAGGTAGCGGTAAGACTACAACTATTGGAAAACTAGCTTTAAGACTAAGAAAGAAGGAGAAAAAGAAACCTTTATTAGTAGCTTGTGATATATACCGTCCTGCTGCTATAGATCAACTTAAAGAACTGGGAAAACAATTAGGAATTGAAGTTTATTCGGAGGGTAAAGAAGATCCTGTTACGATTAGTAAACATGCTGTTGCTTATGCTAAAGAAAATGGCTATGATTATGTTTTAATTGATACAGCTGGACGCTTACATATCGATGAACAGCTTATGGATGAGTTAAATAATATTAATGAATCTGTTAAACCAAATGAAATTTTATTAGTAATTGATAGTATGACAGGACAAGATGCTATTAATGTTATTGAAGGATTTAATGATAAATTACCACTTACAGGTGCAATTTTAACCAAATTAGATGGTGATACAAGAGGTGGAGCAGCTTTATCTATTAGACATCTTACTAATGTTCCAATTAAGTTTATTGGTATTAGTGAAAAATTAGATGGACTAGATGAATTTTATCCTGAACGTATGGCAACCCGCATTTTAGGTATGGGTGATATCATGACAATGATAGAAAAAGCCGAAGAAGTAATTGACCAAGATGAAGCAATGAAAACAGCTAAAAGGATGCAAGCTGGTAAATTTGATTTAGAAGATTTTTTATCAGCATTAAAGCAGGTTAAAAAGATGGGACCTTTAGAAAGCCTTTTAAAATTATTACCAGGAGTACCTAAAGAAGCTAAAAATATTAAGGTTAATCCTAAAGATATGGCTCATATTGAAGCAATTATTTTATCAATGACGCCATATGAAAGAAGACATCCTGAATGTTTAAAAAATAGTCGTAAACAACGTATTTCTAAAGGTTGTAATCGTCCAGTACTTGAAATTAATAGATTACTTAAACAATTTGAAGAAATGAAAAAAATGATGAAAATGCTAAAAAATGGTAAAATGCCTTTTTAAAAGTTATTTTTATCTTTTTTTTGCAAAAGTTGTGTTAAACTTTATGACTGATTAATGTATTCAGCATATGCAATATTTAAATCAATAGGCATTTTAATTGA
>CANRJK010000051.1 GCA_947630955.1 uncultured Bacilli bacterium
GTGCAATGACGAAGATAAATTTACAGTAGCGAATAAAAAGTTAAAGTATCCCGTAGGACTAATAACAATAGATGAAGCAGTATATGCCGGAGGAGAATATAGTGATAAGAGTAGTGGATACTATTTAAATACGGGACATTATTACTGGACAATGTCGCCTTTTTACTTCAGTGGCAGCAGCGCTGACGTGTGGAGCGTCTATACGAGCGGGGACTTCTACTACAACTTCGTGTACTACAGCCGCGGCGTTCGACCAGTTGTCAATCTAGTATCTAAAACGCTAGTATCTGGTAAAGGAACTTCTGATGAGCCATATGTTGTAGTGGAAAATTAGTTTTTTAATAGAGATTATACAATCTCTATTTTTTTGACAAAAAACTACTTGATTTACTGATTTTCAAGTAGTTTATCATTATCTTGTTCAAATATTTGTTCATATTTGGCTTCTAATACTAAGTCGCTATTTACTGGTTTATTGAAGTCATATAATTGATTACCATCATACCAACCTAAAAACTTAAATCCTTCTTGTTCTTGGTTTGTTAAATTAGGAGCTAAAGAGCCTTCTTTTACTTTTTGTGTTTTTCTTGTTTCACCATCAATATATGTAATTACATATTCTTTTGTTTGTTCTTTTTCTGGCTGCTTTACAGTTGATGTTTTATCTTGCTTTGTAGTTTCTGTTTTTGGTTTGTTAGTAGTACTTGTTTTCTTGTTGTTTTGTTTAGTAACTTGACTTATTGTTCCTACTTCTTGTTGGTATGAACTAGTTAGTTTATTACCATTTTTTACATCACTTATAAGTTGTTTAGCTTTTGTAATTGTACTTTGATTTGGAATCATAACATATAATTTATTTGTTTTATAAGTATAGGTGTATTCTCTACCATTACTTCCGTCTAAACCATATGATGTAATTGTCCATTTAGCATTATCTTCAAGTTGCATTTTTATTAAATCAGTTAGACGATCTGATGGCATGTTAGTGATAAAGCTTCCCTTTAAACTATTTAATAATTTTGTATATTTGACTATAATACTAGGGTTTGTGCATTTTCTAAATAGTGCTTCCATTAGAGCCTGTTGGTTTTGATTACGAACACGGTCACCACCAGCAAAAGCTTTTCTTTCACGAACGAACGCTAAAGCTTCTTCACCGTTCATATGGTTATAACCTTTTTGATATGTATATCCACTTATAGAGGTAAATTTATAGGCTGAATAAGCATCTACACCACCTAAAGAATTAACTATTTTAATTAAGCTTGTAAAGTTAATTTTATAGTAATAATTAATATCGATATCTAAAAGGTCTTCAACTGTTTTTACAGATGTTTCAATACCGTATATGCCAGAATGGGTTAATTTATCTTTACCATTTTTACCAGCTATTTTGACATAATAATCACGGGGTATAGATACCATTAAGATTTGTTTAGAATTAGGATTAACTACTACAACCATATTAACATCAGTTCTAGATACAGATGCAACTTTACCATAAGTATCTATTCCACTTATGTATAAAACAAAGGGGTTAGATGTTATATCAATATCTTTACTTATATCTTCAATTTTATTATTAATACTAAACTCATAAATGATTTTAATTTTATCTTTAAATTCTTTGATTGGGCTATCACTATCTGAAAACATATCAATATAACTTTTTTCTAAAATAATAGCTGGGTTTTCTTTTTCTAATAAAGAATTAATAA
This sequence comes from uncultured Bacilli bacterium, assembly GCA_947630955.1. Taxonomy (GTDB): domain Bacteria; phylum Bacillota_I; class Bacilli_A; order RF39; family UBA660; genus UBA5578. The sequence goes on from CANRJK010000051.1 coordinate 1,719, forward strand.
TTTCCGTTGCTTCACTATATTGTTTTTTTTCACATGGAATTTTAATTTCATCAAATACTTCATCATCATTTAAATAGCCAATTTGTTTGTTGTTTAAATCTTTTATTTTTTCATAAGAACTATCTTTTAAAACAATAACAGCATAGTTATTTGTTTTATAATTAACATTCATAGCTGATAGTAGGTTTTTAGTGGATGTGATATTAAAAATAAGATATCCCATTATAAAACAACCAATAATAGGTAATATTTTAAAGATTTTCCTTTTCGTAAATTTTAAAATGATTAAAGTTACTAAGTTTATAATTATCATTACACCAAATAATATGTACATATACTTGTTTGGTAAGATATTTAAACTAAAAACTAGATAACATAACAAACAAGAAACAATAAAAAATAAAGACCATATAATTAAAGATATTTTACTTTTTTTTCGTTTCTTTATAGCCATATTTATCACATATAATCAATCAATAAAAAATTAATTTTATTGATTGATTCCTTTCTTTTTTATTTTATTACTTGACCTATTAAATTATATCATAATAAAAAGAAAGAAAGACTAGACTATTTCTAATTTCTTTCTTCTATACATTTATTATACAATCCAGTGAAATAATCATCAGTCATTCCCGCAATAAAATCAATAACTTTCTGCTCATCACTATTATTAATTAGATATTCATCGTCCATATCTCCTAAATAAATCTGATATATTTCACTCTTAATATTTTTTATTTTTAAGTCATTTAAGTATTTACTGAATAAAGTTCGATACATTTTTTCATAATGATCTAAAGTTGTTTTATTATTAGCTTTATAATATATATTATCAAAGTTAAACTGTTTTAAATCTTTTACAGCTTTATATACTTTACTACTCATCTTTATATAAGGTTTATTTAAACTATTACTTATAACATCTAAAATAATGGTATTAACAATTTCTCTATTACTTGTACCTAAGACTTCTGTTATTGAACTAGGTAGTTGTGAAGAAGTAATAATGCCAACTCTTATTGCATCTTCAATATCACGACCAATATAACCGATAATATCACTTATTCTAACAATACATCCTTCTAAAGTCATTGGATGTAATTTTTTTATGTAGTTAGCTTCCGTGTAACAACTATTATAATCATTTAAAAAGTCTTCTTTAGTTTTAGGTGTAGGGTAATATTCATTGCAAACAAATTCACCATTATGACATAATATTCCATCTAATACTTGAAGAGTTATATTTTCACCTTTACCATTGTTTTCTAGTTCTTTTAGTACTCTTACACTATGGACATTATGATTAAAGTATTTTCCAGTATATTCTAAACTAATCCGATTTAAAATAGCCTCTCCTGGATGTCCAAATGGTACATGTCCTAAATCATGTCCTAAGGCAATAGCCTCAATTAAGTCTTCATTCATATTTAAAGCTCGACCAATTGTTCTAGCTATTTTACTAACCATTTGAACATGCGTCATTCGCCTACTAATATGGTCATTATCAATATTACTAAAGACTTGTGTTTTATCTAGATATCTCGTATAAGAAAGAGAATAGATAATTCGGTCAATATCTCTAAAAAAACTTGATCTTATATCTTTTGATTCTTCATTAAATCTAATAGCTTCACTATTTTTCGTAGCATACTCTCCTAGATATTTATCCATTTTTTGCATATTATTCATAATTTGTTCATTCATAATACCACATCTTTCTATTAAGTATTTTCTTTATTATAACATATAATTAATGTTTAAGAATTCTAAGTGTATTGAAAATAGTTATTAATGTTACTCCTACATCAGCAAAAATTGCATGCCACATACTACTTATACCAAAAGTACTAAGTCCTAAAATTATAAATTTAATAGTAAAGGCTAACAAAAGATTTTCTTTAATTATTTTGTGTGTTAGTTTAGATATATCAATAGCTTCCCATAGTTTATTAAGATTATCATTCATAATAACAATATCACTAGATTCAATAGCTGCATTACTACCATTTAAACCCATAGATATACCAATATCAGCAGAAGCTAAGACTGGTGAGTCATTTAGTCCATCACCAACAAACGCTACTAAATAATTTTTCCTTTTTTTCTTTTCTAATTCATAATACTTATCATCTGGTAACATTTCAGCTTGAACTTCATCGACATCTAATTTTTGACCTACTTCTTTAGCAATCATCTTATTATCGCCTGTAAAAATACTAATTTTAATATTTCTTTGATGTAAATTTAAAATCGTATTATAAGCATCTTCTTTAAGTTTATCAGTAAAAGTAATATAACCTAAAATCTCCTCATCAACCTTAACAAATATAGCTGTATCATTTACTTTATTTGGATAATTAACTAATTCATCATTACCAACTTTAACTTTTTTTCCATCTAAAGAATAACTAATACCACGACCTGCTATTTCTTTATAGTTTTTGACTTTACTATTATCAAAGTCTTGGTGATAATAATTTAAAATTGCGAAAGCTAGGGGATGATGAGAAAAGCTTTCACCTAAAACAGCATAGTGAAGAAGATTTTCTTCATTACCTTTTAAGACTTTTACATAGTCAACACAAAATTTACCCGTTGTTAAGGTTCCAGTCTTATCAAAAATTATTTCTTTAACATTTCTTAGATTATCTAAGTATGTACTTCCTTTAACTAAAATACCTTTTCTAGATGCAATACCAATACCTGAAAAATAACTAAGTGGAACAGATATAACAATAGCGCATGGGCAGGAGATAACTAAAAAAGTTAAAGCTCGGTAAAGACTTTGTTTAAATGATAAATCTAAAAATAATGGTAATACAACCGCAACTAGAACCGCTAAAAGAATAACAATCGGAGTATATATTTTAGATACTTTATTTACAAAAGTTTCTGTATTTGTCTTTTTTTCAGTTGCTGTTTCAACAAGGTCTAGAATTTTACTAGCTGTACTATTTTCATAGTTAGCTGTTGCCTTTAATTTAATTAAACCTTCTTGATTAATAGAACCCGATAAAATTTCTTGTCCTTTCTCAATTTTGATAAGCCTACTTTCCCCAGTTAAGGAAGATGTATCTAAATGTGAAATTCCTTCTATAACGATACCATCTAAAGGAACTTTTTCACCTGGTTTAACAAGGATAATATCGCCAATTAACACATCTTTAGGATTTATTATTTCACCTTTAGCGTTATTAGCAAATTCTGGTTTAAAATTAACCAAATCAGTAACAGCTTTACGACTACTATTAATAGCTTTATCTTCTAGTAATTTTCCTAATTCATATAAAAGTAATACAACCGCTCCTTCTACTTTTTCACCAATAAAGAAAGCACCTATACATGATATAGTTATGAGTAGGCTTTCATCGACAATTTTATTAGTTAATTTTTTTAGCGCTGTCACTAAAGTTTTACTTAACAAAATAACATAAACAGATAAAATAAGAACTAAATTAATTGAATTTTTAAAAAAGAAGGATAATATAAATAAAATTAAGCTTAATAATAGTCTAAGTGCATTATTAGATGAAGATATAAAATCTGTTTTACTAACAATTTTAGCTTCTGGTTCTACTTCATGAATTTTATTGTTAACATATTTATAAATATCTTTATCTAAATCACTTTCAAAAGTTATCATAGCAGTTCCAAAATTAACAAGAACATTTTTTAAATGTTTATCACGATTTAAATGTTCCTCAATCTTTTTAGCACATGCTGCACAATCTAAGCCTAACATAGGATATTTAAATTTCTTCAATGTGTTCCCTCCCTTTTTCAAAAATTTGTAAGACATGGTCATCATCTAAAGAGTAATAAACAATTTTACCTACTTTAAGATATTTAACTAATTTAGCTTGTTTTAAAATACGAAGTTGATGTGAAACAGCTGATTCTGTTGACCCAATAATATTAGCAATATCTGAAACACATAGTTCTTCCTGTAATAAAGCACAAATAATTTTCATTCTAGTAGAATCGCCAAAGACTTTAAATAATTCTGCTAAATCGATAATGATATTATCGTCTAACATCTTCTTTTTTACTTTTTTTATAATATCATCATGAATTATTGTTATTTCACTATCTTCTTTTATTTTAATCACCTCATTTGAATATTTGTTCATATATTAAATTATATTCTTGTTAATATAATTTGTCAACTAAGAAACTCGTTTTGATAAATATGGATACTAAAAAACCCTGCTTTTAAACAGAGTTTTTCAGATTTTAATTTTTTATAGCTATTTGATCAGTATAATCTTGCATTCTTTTTAAAATTTCATCTCTTTCTTTTTGTAATTGATGAAGTTTTTTAGTATCATCATTTTCTATATTATTTTGTAAGCAATTTAATACACCGTAAATTCTTGTACCTGGAAACCATTGATAAAATTTGTTAAATAAGGCATTTAAATCTTTAAAATTATCTGCTCCTACCTTATTTATTATGTGCTCAAAATTATTCTGTCTTCTACTTATAATAATGTCTTCTTTATAAGTATCGAAAAACTGATGTGCTAAGAAGAAAGTATGTTCATAAGAAGTTCCTCTTTTTATTTTAGCATTTTCTTTATTATTAAAAATATAAGTTCCATTATTATGTAAAATCGTCGTTATAGATTGAGCAATCAATTCATTAATAATTTCACTAAATAATTCAAACTCTCTTTTTTCTTCATCAGCTTGTTTATTACCTTTTAATGGTTGATATACCAAATCAAAGCCTGTTATAAATTCGCATCCTTGTTCATCTTTTTTAATTAATTCTAATTCAAATAAATGATTTAGCTCATGAATTAGTTGTGCATCTAGATATTTATCGAAATAATCCATTTTATAACATAAGATAGACATATCAGTTAAAGTACCATTTTCCATATGAGCATTAGGAAAAACAGCTGTCCCTCCATTAATTAAAAAATCTGCTCCTAATTCTTCATCACACAAAAGATTTAAGGAACCAATTCTTTTTTTATGTTCTTGATAATCTCCAATAGTTTCATAATATTCTTCATTAGCTTGATTATATAATTGTTTTTTACGTGCAACTATCTGGTCAATAATTTCTTGTGGTGGTAAAACTTGTTGGCATTTTAAATTATTTTGATATGGCTCTAACTTATTTCCTAGATTTATTCCCATAGCTTTAAAATAAGATATTCCACTATCTATAATACTATCTTTTCGATAACTATGATCAGTTTCTAGCAACTGGTTATTAGCTGATGAAAAGGCTTCTAAATCAAAAATTAAACTAGTTGGTTTACCAAATACGGCTGTATTTTTCCTACTTAAGAACGGATCATCTAAATTTTTCAATTCTTCTTTATCAGCATATGAACTAAATTCATCAATTAATTGATGGTAATATTTTCTAAAAATTGTTTCTTTAAACTTAGATATTTTTTCAAGATAATTTTCATATGGTTTTAATTTTTCACATTCTATATCAAAAGCTCGTTTTTTTTCTTCATATATAGAAGCTATTTTTTCTAGTTCGCTAAATAGCCCTGATGTTTGAAGTTGTTCAATATTATCAGTATTAACTTCATTAAAAAATTGTTTAAGAAAATTTACAGCTTGTTTTTTTAATCCAGCATATTGTCCTAGATTATCTAAGTCTAAATAATAATCAAAGTTATTACGAACTAATGAATTTAATTTTTCATATATTTTTGTAAACTTATCTTGCTTTACATAGCTATCAAAATTATCTAAATTAATATCGGGAAAATAACGTTTAAAAAAGTTAACGGCTTCTTTCTTTTTAATAGTACGTTTTTCTTCTTTACTCATTTTAAAATATTTTAACCATTTAAGATAATCATTTATTGGAAGTAAAATAGGATAATCAAATCCATAATTACTAAAGAATTTTTGATTATTTTCTTCATTATCTTTCATGTTAGCTTTTTCAAAGAAAGTAGTCTTTATATCTTTAGAAATCAGCATTTTAATAGTGTTTAACATACTTGCTAAATTTTCTGGTTGTTGATAAAGGTACATATAAACATGATTAAAACGTTGTTCAATAAATTCTCTTTCCTCATCACCATAAAATAAAGCAAAAGCTTCTTTAATGGCTGGCATTACTTTTTCTAGTGTTTCATATGGATTTAAAATTTTATAATAAGATTCAAGCATATAAACTATTTATCCAATCTTTAAAGTCACTATAGTTATCAGGATACTCTCCCTTACCTTTAATAATATCAATTTTATCATTAACATAAATTTTGATAATAAATTCTTCAGCATCGATAACATTACTACGATAATAATTTCCTTTCCATAACTTTATTATATTAAAAAAGGTATAAAGTTTATCTTCAGCTAATTTATACGTTAAATTTTTACTATAAATTAGTTTTTTTAAAGGATTAATAACAATCGCTATATTATTTGTAAGACCTGAAATATTTATTTCAATCAATTTTACTTCATCCATATTCTCACCATTTTCATTATACATCATTTTTAGATGTTTGACAAAAGTGAAAAAGAGGCGTAATTTTATGATAGAGGCGATGAAAATGAAAAGAAGTGCAGGAATATTAGTATATAAGAAAGACAAGGATCTTTATCAAGTTTTTTTAGCGCATATGGGAGGACCTTATTGGCAAAACATCAATATTGGTGCTTGGTCTATTCCTAAAGGTGAGTACAAAAAAGGTGAAAAAGCAATAGAATGCGCAAAAAGAGAATTTGAAGAAGAAACAGGTTTACAGATAACAAGTGATTTACAGTTTTTAGGTAGCAAAAAAGTCAGTCATAAAAAGTTAGTTACTATTTTCACTTGTAGTCAAGAACTTGATAATTCAAAGTTTAAAAGTAATTTTTTTGAAAAAGAATTTCCTCCTGGTTCACATAATATACAAAAATTTCCTGAAATGGATAAAGCTGAATGGATTCCACTAGAAGAAGCTAAAAAAATAATTTTACCAAATCAACTACCCTTTTTATTAAAATTAGAAAGGCAAAAAAAATAAAGAGAAAAAATCTCTTTATCTATCCTATATAAAAGATATGCCATACTAGGATATTTATATATTATCACAAAATGACGATTAATGTCTATCCTTTTTTTAAAATTTTTTAATTTTATTAATTGAAAAAAGAAATGTCTATAAAGTATATCCAACAGAAATTAAGTCTTTCAACGATTTTTGTTTAGTCA
>CANRJK010000052.1 GCA_947630955.1 uncultured Bacilli bacterium
CATTTAACTTATTATACTCTTAATCAGACTTATTTCCGTTTTTTTATTAAAAACGGAATTTCAAATGAAAATTAACGAAAAAATTAAAATGTATCTTAGTTTATTGATTTTTAAGCACATTTAGTGTAAAATCATTATATAGAATACAAGAGGGTGAGTTGGCATATGAGCGATCCAAATCAAATATTTGATAAGAATAATGGTAATATTGACGCTCCAAATGTTTTTCAAGGCGCGATTAAAGAAGACTTAGTTGAAGTTAGCAGCTATGTTTATGAACAAGTTGGAGCAACTTTAAATCATGATGCTTCAATGGATGTAAATATAGCCCAAAAGATTAAAAATAATCCATCTGAAAATATGTATCAAGATTCTAGTGTCAGTTTACCAGTAACGCCTTTTGGTGATGATTTTAAACCTTTTGATAATCAATCTTTTGATGATACATTAGATACATCTTCTGTTTCAGATTCTTTTTACAATAATCGTATTGTATCTGAGGAAGAACCTATTATGCAAAATTATAGTGAAACAGATATTGTTAATAATTATAATCATATAAATGATACCTACACAGAAGATGATAGTTACTTTAAGTCGGTTGAAGATCAATTAACTAGTAGTAAAGATATTCCTTTATATACACAGCACCCTAAAGCACCGGTAAATTTTGATGAACAAGTACAGAATCTCCCTAAGTCAGAACCAACTAACAGTAGCATGCAACCTGTAAATAATCCAAGTGTAGTAAATTTTGTGCCTGTTACAAGTGAGCCAATATTAAAAGAACAACCAAAAGGATATATTCCTAAAAGTCCATTTGCAAGTAAACCTAACCAAACAGGTAAAACTAACTTTGACAAAAAGGTTGAAAAAAGTATTAAACCTTTTAAAGTTATTCTTTACTTGTTATACGCTATCGTTGCTTGTGTCTTAATCTTTGTTGGATATAAATTCTATGTTAGAACAAATGATTTTTATTTAGGAAAATCTGAATTAAACTTAGCTATAGGTTCTAGTTATAAAGAAACTGTCTATAGAAAAGGATACTTAGATAACAATAGTAATTACAGGTGGGTAAGCCTAAATGAAAATATTGTCAAAGTTGATAGTAATGGAAAACTTGTAGGCGTTAATCCAGGTTCTACTACAATCGAAGTAAAAAGCAGGGATACCAAAACAAGCAAAAGAATTGCTGTTAATGTTGTCAATATAACAGTAAATAAAATTAAGACAGACGTTGTTGAAAAAGTTATTTACATGGGAAATACCTTTACCATAACACCTATTGTTAATAATCAAGCCGATATTACTTTAGATTTAGAATGGTATAGCAATGATTCAACAATTGCTAAAGTAAATAACTATGGATTAGTAACACCTGTTAAACCAGGAAGAACAACGATAACAGTTAGAGTTCCAAATACTCAATATAGTGCTGATGTCGATATCATTGTAGCTGAAAAGAAATAAAAAAACATCAATTATGATGTAAGTCTCGTTATCTTATTTAAGAAACGAGATTTTTTATTGATGTTTTTACATAAAGATTAATACCAAACTACCTACTATAGCGCAATAAATTACAAAGTAAATAAGTTTTCCTTTATTAACAACCTCTCTAAACCATTTAGTAACTAAAATTGTAACAATCATTGATACAAAAGCTGAAAGAAGGTAGTATAAAAGTGTAATACCAGTAATCGATTTACCAAATAAATCCCCTATTTCTAAGGCTGTAGCTGCTATACTCATAGGAATATATAACATAAAAGAATATTTAAAAGCTGTATCCCTTTTTAAATCTTGGGTAAGACCACCAACAATAGTTGAACCACTACGACTAATTCCTGGAAATAAACCTAATATTTGAAAACAACCAATCATTAAAGCATTTTTCCAAGTAATATCGTAATCTTTTTTCTTGCCTTTATAATTTCTTATCATAAATAATAAAGCAGCTGTAATTAATAAAGATAGACCAACAATTTTAACATTATTATCTATTTTAGCAAACAATTCTAATTTGTTAACTATAAGACCAACTAGTCCTGCTGGAATACAACCTAAAACAATTAACCAACAATATTTATAATCATTTTTATACTTTTTATCTTTAGTTGTTAGATAACTAAAAAAACTTTTTATTAATTTTATTAAATCATTTCTAAATAAGATAATAATACCTATTAAGCTACCAAAATTAGTTATTATAGCTAATGTATCAAAATCAATATTTAAATTTATTAAATGTTTAAAAATCATTAAATGACCACTAGATGAAACTGGTATAGTCTCTGTAAACCCTTGAATAAAGCCTAAAAATAAATATTTCATTAAATCAATAAAAAACATATTATCACCTAAATAATTATATCTTATTTTTAATAAATTTAAAACAATTTTAATACAATTAAATAGGTGAATTATGAAAAAATTATTGCTTAATATTCTTGGTTGTTTACTAGTCATTATTGGATCAATTTTTATAATAAGTTATCTTAATATGATTGACATTGGATATAAAATTAATGAATATATTCATTTTATCATTAGAAGGTATGAATGTTTAATCGCTTTTTTGGGAATAATTATATTAGTATTTAACAATTTAGGAGGAAATAAATGAATTATATATATGATATATATTTAAATTTTAATAAAATGTATTTTGACTTTTATGAATGGAATAGTAGTGACAAAATAATTCATACTAAAAAAGTTCCAATTATTAAAACTAATACCAATGATTTTAGGGCAATAATTTCTCATAATATATCAATTGATGAAGATATATTAAAAATACTTAAAGGTAAGACGGAAATCTATAATAAAAAAAACAAATTAAATTGTCTTATCATAACCGATAGTAAAAATGCTTTTGCAGTAAAATTTGATAATAAGGGAATCAGTATTTCTAAATCTTCTTTATTATTAGACGATGAATTTGATATAATTCAATTCAGTATAAAAATGAAAGAAAATAATTTTCCTTTTAAAATATTAAATAAAACAAATTATAACGTTGCTACAAGAAAACAAATAGATGAGAAAAAATATCTATTAAATCATATCCATAAATTATCTTATGATACTTTAAAATATATATACTACGAATGTTTTGATAAAGAAGAAAAAAATATTCAGACTATTCTTCAACATTTGATAAAAGAAATCAATAACGACAATTCAGCTTTTAATAGTACAATATATAATATTTTAAAACCTGTTTCAGCTAATTAAGACTTATGATATAATGACATAGAGGTGTCATATGTATAATAATATAACTATCACAAGCTATGATCATAAAGGGCAAGGTATTGCTAAGGTTGAAGGTAAAATAATTTTTGTTCCTAATACAATTGTAGGAGAAATTGTTAATATTAAAATAACTAAAGAGAAGAAAAATTACATGGAAGGTAAAGTTACTGCTATAATCAAAGAAAGTCCAACAAGAGTTAAAAGAATATGCCCTTATTATGAAGATTGTGGAGGCTGTGACTTACTACATTTGCCTTATGACGAACAATTAAAATATAAAGAAAATAAAATTAAAAATATTGTAAATCAATATTTAAAGGAAAAAATAGAAATAACATCTATCGTTTCAAGTGACCAGCAATTAAATTATCGAAATAAAGTGACATTCCAAGCAGATAAAGAAAACATAGGCTTTTTCAGTAAAAAAAGTAACAAAATCGTAAATATTGACAGTTGTCTTTTATTAGACAAAAGCCTTAATAACTACCTAAAAGAGCTAAAAAAAAGCAACTGCTTTGAAAAAAAGAAAATTATCTTACGAACTAATGGGAAACAAGTATTAGATAATGAAGATAAAATCATCAAAACAATTGGCAAATATCAATTTAAAGTTTCTCTCACATCTTTTTTTCAAATAAATGATAATGTTACTCTTAAAATGTATGAAAAAATAAAAGAATACTGCAATCTAAGTAAAGATGATAATGTTTTAGATTTATATTGTGGCATTGGAACCATTGGTATTTATCTTAGTGAACTTTGTAAGAAAGTATTAGGCGTGGAAATTAATGAGCAGGCAATCAAAGATGCTAATGAAAATAAAAAACTAAATAAAATAGATAATATAACTTTCATAGCTGATAATGTTAACAAAGTTATTGATAAATTAAACTTTAAACCAACTATTATAATTGTTGACCCACCAAGAGCTGGATTAGATACAAAAACAATCAACCAAATTATAAAATTTAAACCCAAAAAATTAATTTATACATCTTGTGACCCAATGACTTTAGTAAGAGACTTAAAAATTCTAAAAGATCATTTTAAGATTGAACAAATTACTCCATTTGATATGTTTCCTAATACCTATCATGTTGAGTGTGTGTGCTTACTTACCAAAAAATAATTTTATAACAAAAATATTAAGTAGTAATAAAAAATATAGATTTAAATTCCAGGTAATGAACCGGAAAACAAAAAAGGTAAATTTTTCATCAAATTTTACCTTTTTTTTCTTAAATCTTTTACTAATTTTTCAACACCAGCAATAGAATCATAAGCTTCAGTAATATTAAAATCAAGTTGTTTAATTTTTTCTTTAGTAGGTTTTATTATTTTTATGCCATCTGGAGAAATATTTTGTAAATTAACATGATATAAGCTACCAAGATGCTTAGTTACAACTAATTTTATTTTTGAGTTAGTATCTTTAACTGGTTCATCAAAAGTATCACTATACATTGTCATATTAGGGCTATAGCAAATTTTTCTTTCATCATTTACTTCTTCATATAAAACAATCTGCTCATTATGAATATGTAATTTAGTCCAGGATGAACCATCTTTAGCGTTAATCTCTATTCCACTAAAACTATTTAAAGGAATTCTTAAACCTTTTTTCAAAATAAAATATATATCATAAACACTATCATTGATAATCCCTTGTGTCGAAAGTATTCTTTTTCCTAGTTCATTATAAGTGATATGTGGTTTATTTAAAGCATCTAAAACAAAAATAAATTCTAATTCTTTTGAAGCGCACTTCAATAAAAATTCATAAGCTATACTTTTCTTACAAAAGAAATACTGAACATCATTCTGGCTATATTGCTCAATTTGTTCTACTTTTTTTAACATAGGTCTATTATTACCATCAAATAATAAATCATAAGTTCTTATTAATTTATCATCTCTAACCACAAGTCGCTGACATCCAGTAATTTTATTTATATGATTAAAGTCTAATTCTATGCTATTATCACTTGTGAAAATAGCAATTTTTTTAGAATCTATAACTTCAACTTTCAAACAATCAATATTATCCATTCCAAGTAATCCTAAGAGCTCTGTTAGTTTTTGTGAAACAGCATAAATAACTTTCTTATTATTATTTTGTGTTAAATTAGAAATAAAAGAGAATTTATCAAAACTACTCGCACTAGAATTATGAAAATTTTTAGTTGGGAAAATATTAAATATATTACTCAAAGATATTAACAAAGGTATATCGTTTATTAATATAGACTTTTTAGCGCTATTTTTTTCATTAACCTTTCTCTTTTTATTAACCATATAAACCACCTTTTCTTCCCTAGATAGCTTATTATTATAATAAAAAAGAAATATTTGTCAAATTAAACGCAAAGAGGATGAAAAAGATAACTTAATCATGAAAGTTACTTTTCTAGGAACTTTTTATTATTTGTTTGCTTTATCTACAAAAATTAACTTATAAAAGAATATTTATACCCATTAAAATTAAAACCAAGCCTCCTACAAATTGTGCCTTACCACGATATCTTTCACCAAACAATTGCCCTATTTTAGTCCCCAGAATAGAAAGAATAAAGGTTACAACGAAAATAATAACAACCGCTAAAAGTAAATTAACATTAAAAAGAGAAAAGGTCACACCTACTGTTAAAGCATCTATACTTGTCGCAATTGATGGAATAATCATTCTTTTAAAACTTACATCATCATCAATACTATGATCTATTTTATTAAAAGATTCTTTAATCATATTAAAGCCTAAAATAATAAGTAAAATAAAAGAAATAAGATGATCATATCGTCTGATATCATCACCAAAACTATTACCTAAAAAGTAACCAATAATCGGCATTACTAATTGAAAGCTAGCAAAGTAACATGCAATAATAAAAGCTTTAAACCAGTTCATTTTATTCATGCATAATCCTTTACAAACAGCCATTGAACAGGCATCCATACCTAAACCAATCCCTATTAATACTAATTGTATAAAAGTCATAGATTCTCCTTATTTCATATTATATAGATTTTCTTTATTTCAGATTATGTAGAATTATTTATTTCACATTATATATAACTTTCTTATTTCAAATTATATTACTAAAAAATTTATAATAAGTATATAAACATACCATATCAAATACATAAACAAACAAAGATTTTTCTTTTTTAATTTAATATAAAAACTAATGATTAAACAAAGTAGAATTAAATTAAAACACAGAAGGAAAAAACTTATGATGAATTGCTTATATAAAAAAAATAAAAAAAGCCACATGATAATAAGTAAATAGTGCAAATGATAAACATAAATATCATCTTTTGACATTAAAATTTTTACTTTGTAATAAGATAAATTAAACAAAACAATTTGAAAAATACTCATACAAATAAATATTTTCTTATCAAGAATAAAATTATAATTCATAAAAGGAAAAGCAGTTAAATTACTAATAATGCCTACAATTATAATTAAAAAAGTAGGAATAATTATCTGATACCATTTATGAGTCAAATTTTTCATTTAAATCCCTCTACAATATAATACGATTAATTATTTTTTTTATGATATCATTTTTGTAATATTACTTTTATGAGAGTATTTTTTATGTTATTTTTATGATACTATTTCGGTATATTATTTTTATCACTTTGCTTTAGCACTTATTATTGACAAGTGCTAAAAATAGTGCTACGATTATTATGTGAAAAAGAAAGAAGGTTTCATTATGGTAAAAAAACAATTTAAAGCTGAATCAAAAAAATTATTAGACTTAATGGTTAATTCAATATACACAAACAAAGAGATTTTCTTAAGAGAATTAATTTCTAATGCTAGTGATGCCATTGATAAATTACATTATCAGTCACTAACAGATAAAAAAGTAAAAATTGATATTGATGATTTTGAGATAAATGTCATTATCGATAAAGAAAAACGTCTTTTAACTATTACAGACAATGGTTGTGGAATGACTAAAGATGAATTAGAAAATAATCTTGGAACAATTGCTAAAAGTGGTACGCTAGCTTTTAAAGAACAAAGTAAGCAAAAAGATATCGATATCATCGGTCAGTTTGGTGTTGGCTTTTATTCAGCCTTTATGGTTAGTGATGATATAAAAGTCATCAGTAAAGCTTATGGTTGTGATGATGCATATATGTGGGAATCTTCTGGTGCTGATGGTTACAATATTACATCAACCGATAAAGATGAACATGGTACATCCATTATTCTAAAAATTAAGGAAGACACAGAGCATGATCAATTTAGTGATTTTCTTGATTCTAATAAAATTAAAACAATTATAAAAAAATACTCAGATTATATTCGTTATCCTATCAAAATGGATATTGAAAAAGAACAATTAAAAAAAGGCAGCAAAGATGAATACGAAACTGTTACAACACATGAGACCATCAATAGTATGATTCCTCTATGGAAAAAGAACAAAAAAGATATAACTGATGAGGAATATAACAATTTTTATCACAACAACTTTTTTGATTATAACGACCCAATAAAAGTCATTCATACATCTGTTGAAGGTCTATGTAGCTACAATGCACTACTTTATATTCCTTCTCATGCCCCATATGATTTTTATTCAAAAGATTTTGAAAAAGGATTACAATTATATTCTAATGGTGTTTTGATAATGGATAAATGTAGTGATTTACTTCCTGATTACTTTAGTTTTGTTAAAGGGTTAGTTGATAGCAGTGATTTATCTTTAAACATTTCAAGAGAAATTCTTCAACAAAATCACCAAGTTAAGTTAATAGCTAAAAATATTGAGAAAAAAATAAAAAAAGAACTAGAATCTATGTTAAAAGATAATCGTGATGAGTACGAAAAATTTTATGATGCCTTTGGTATGCAACTAAAATTTAGTGTTTATAACAATTTTGGAATGCATAAAGATGTCTTAAAAGATTTATTACTTTTCTATTCTTCTAAGCAAAAAAAACTTATAACACTTAAAGAATATATTGAAAATATGGTTGATGGTCAAGATAAAATTTATTATGCTTGTGGAGAATCTAATGCCAAAATTGAATTAATGCCACAAATTGAACAATTCAAAGAAAAAGATTATGATGTTTTATACTTAACTGAATATGTAGATGAATTTACAATTCAAGCTTTAATGGAATATGATGGTAAAAATTTTGCTAATATTTCTAGTGAGAATTTAATTTTAGACGATGATGAAAATAGCGAAAAGATAAAAAAAGAAAATGATGATAACAAAAAAATGTTAGAATGTATGAAAGAAGTACTAAACGATGATGTTCATGACGTTAGATTCACAAATCGTTTAAAAAAGCATCCTGTTTGTTTGACAACAGAAGGCCCAATTTCTATTGAAATGGAAAAAGTAATGCGAGCAATGCCAACTGAAGAAAAAATAAAGGCCTCTGCTATTTTAGAAATCAATAGTTCCCACCCTATTGCTGATAAACTTAAAAAATTATACAAAAAAGATAAGAAAAAATTGGAAGAATATACTAAAGTTCTTTATGCTCAAGCACGTTTAA
>CANRJK010000053.1 GCA_947630955.1 uncultured Bacilli bacterium
ATAATCATCTTTGCTAAATACATTTTCTATCATATGATTTGCTTTTTTATCAAGCTCATTAGTTCCATCAGTAAAAGGAATATCATATTTTGAAACATTTAATTTGTTCAATAATTTTTGATATTCTGTTATTCCTTGCGTATCATTATCTAATATGATAGCATAGTCACAACCTCAACCAATTAATATAGATATAATTATAACAAAAAAAGACAATTTTTTCTCGTCTTTTACAGTATTTTGCTTTAATTTATATAACATTACTCATTATTACCCATAAAAAGCTTATCCCCAGAGACAACTTTATAAATTTTATACATAACCCACCTCATTTTATTATATGTTAATGCATAAGATTATGTGAAAGGATGATTTAATGAAAAAAGATTTACCAAGTTTATATCGTGGTAATATTAGTAATGGCGCTAGTAACAATCTTAAAGTTGCTCACGGGTTAAAAGAAAAAAGTGAGCCAGTAAAACAAACAATCGATCGGTTGTTTAAAGAAAATAGGGTTTACCGACAGGATGTCGAATTAGAAACTAATGGTAATGTTTTAACTACTAAAATCATCGGGCGAACGCAAGATCATATTATAACTATCAATAATTCGGTGATAAAAATTGATGATATTACCAGTCTTAAAATTGTCAAATAAAAAACGAGGAAACTCGTTTTTTATAAACATTCAACATATGTATCACTTAAACAACGCAAACAACATACACAGTTTAAATTCATTGTAAAGAAAGAATTAGTTGCTGCATATGGAAATTGTGAGCCATCAGTTGTTGGTGCTAAAACACGAAAAGTACAGCTACAACCATCTAATTTTTCTACTCTAAAAACATTAGAACATCCTGTACCAGTACATTCTGTGCTATCTTTTTCGGTTGGAAGAGATAAAGCTTCACCATTACATAGATAAAGTTGAACTGGTCTCGTATTACAAGTTAAAGAACTAGTACCACAACCTAAAAAACCTCTATCACATGTATCTAAACAAGTTTCTGAATTACAAGCATTTTGTTGTAAAACATTAATGATAGCTAGTATTTCAGCTATTTGCTTGCAAGAATCATTATCATTATTACACATATTAATCCACCCTTTCTGCTATAGGATATTCAATCAAAGACAAAAAGTGTCCACAAAACACCCAATTAGCATATATATTGATTATTTAATAAAATTTTAGTACAATTATAGTGAAGTGATTTTATGAAAAATAAGGATTGTATTCAGAAAAAAGAAAGTTACATCCTCCAAGAAAATAAAGATGGAACTAAGACAATGGTTCGTGATTTACAACTAGAAATTCTAGAAATAATGGACGAAATACACAGAGTTTGTGTCAAAAACAACATTAGATATGGCCTTATTGCTGGGTCAGCTCTTGGAATAGTTAATTATCAAGGATTTATTCCTTGGGATGACGATATAGATATATGTGTTGTTAGAGAAGATTGGGAAAAGTTTATCGATGCTTTAAATAGAGACTTAAGTGATAAATATTATTATCAATGCTTTGAGAATGATAAGAAGTTTAATGTTTTAAATGGACCAACTATGAAAATAAGAAAGAAAGGTACTTATATTGAAGAAGTAAATTTCTTACTTAAAAACAGATGTAAAACAGGTAATGGTATTTTTGTTGATGCAATAATATATGATAATATTTCTGAAAATAAACTAGTTGATGAAATTAATCGTAGTTTTATTAAAATTTTAATGCCATTTTATATCATAATTGATAATCTTCATATACCACATAAACAATTTTCTAAATTCATCAGATGGTTTTCTAATCGTTATGCCAGAGCTAACGAAAATAGTTCTTTAATATCACAACCTATATCTGTTCCTTGGGAAAAATTTTTGAAAGAGCCTGTTTTTCTTAAAGAAGATGTACTACCTTTTAAACTATATAATTTTGAAGGTCGAAAATACTATTCTTATAACAATATTGAAAAAATATTAAAACAATGGTATGGTCCTAACTGTTTAAAAAAGTGGAATGGAAAAGAATGGGAAGAAACTTTACCAGTAGAAAAAAGAAAACCAAAACACATTGTCTATATTGATTTAAAAAAGGAAGATGTAACAGGAGTGGTATCAATGCATAAAAGATTCAATTTTAAGATTGGCTTAATAGCTGGTTTTTCTCTAGTAGCTATTGCCATCATTATTGGGTTAACAATTCATCATGATATTGGATTTTTCTTTGCTGGTTTAGGTATCGTGATTATTGGTATTTCAATATTATCTTATATAAACAAAGGTGAATAAATCACCTTTTTATTAGCATCATTAACATACTACCTACTAATAAGCCTAAAACAATACCATAAGTTTTACTACTATTTTTATCAAAGCAATAACTTATAAAACGTACAATGATAATTACGCCTATCAAGGCTCCTAAACCAAAACTAATTATTTTAGAAAAAGGTAAGGTATATATATTTGAAAATAAAATTAAAAGCTCATCATAAAGACCTAGAGACATAAATAAAGCTGTTCCACTAATACCAGGAATAATAGTTGTAAAAGCTTCTAAAAAGCCCATAAAATAATAATTATTAAATATTGTTAATGGTGGTATAAACATTAAACCAAAATAAATTAATAAACTAATAAACGCGACAAAGTAATGATGCGTTTTTTTTATAATAGTTGGAAGTCCAGTAGCAATCAAGATTAAAAAAAAGATTAGGGTTATGTCATAATAATTAGCTAACAAATAAATAATAATATTACTACCCAGTAAAATCGCTATAAGTATCCCTACTCCTAATTTAAGTAAAAAAAAGAAGTTATTTTTAAAATCATGAAATAAGTTGTTTATTGCATAAATCATTTTTTCATAAACATTTAAACGAATAGCTAAAATACTACCACTAACACCTGGAACAATTTTTCCCAAACCAATAATAAAGCCTTTAATAATTAAATCCATATTGTCACCTATATAAATTTATGTCACAAAAAAAATAATAACACTAATTATTATTTTGCAACTCCACTAAAAAAGCCATTATAAACAACTCTTGTATCATTTACAACCATAAAAGCATTTTTATCATATTCCTTGACAATCTTTTTTAATGTATTTAATTTTAATACACTAATCTCCATAAAAAGTAAAAGGCGATCTTCATTATTACCACTTACATTTATAACAGATACACCATAGCCTTCATCACGAAGTCTTTTAATTATTTGTTTATATTCTTTTTTTATAATAAGTTGAACACTAAATGTTTCTCCTCGAGTAAAAAAGTATGAAACTTTACCACCAATATAAGTTCCGGTTGCAAACCCTAAAGCATAAGAAATAGCAATCCAAAGACTGTTTGTGTCACTATTTAAAGCATCTTTAACAACTATAAACCAAACTAATACTTCGAAAAATCCAATAAAAGACGCTTTGACAATTTTATCTTTAACAGTTAATACCGTTCTAACTGTTCCCAAAGAAACATCTAAAATTCTAACAAAGAAAATTTTACAACATAACAAAAACAATTCCATGTATCTCACCTAAAATTATTATGAACTTTTTATTACTTAATATAATAAAAAAATCAATAAAACTGGTTTGTCGAAACACAGTCTTAATTGATTTTCTATTTCTCATCTTCTTGATTAATATTAAAAAATGATGTCAAATGTTCAAGTATTTTTTCACTACCTTCATATGTACTATTAATTTTTTTATCAGCAACATAAATCAAAGTTGTATTTTTTACTTTTATTTTGTCTAAATCTTTTAATGAAGATTTATCTGATAATAATGATTTATTTTCTTTCTTTGATAAATCGATATAATAAAATTCTATTGGAAATTTATTATATTTTAAACTATTAATATAAACATCATAATTTAAGTTGTTTTCATCATCATCTTTATCTAAAAGAAGATAGTAAGAGTCTGAAACGATTTTCTTAACATCAGAATAATTTATATCATTAATTTCCCTAACATTAACTATTTCTTGATCTTCATTTTCACTTGCCTTTTGTTTTTGAACAATCTTATCTGTTAAAAAATAAAAGCCTATTAAGACAGCCATAATAACAGCCAAAATAATGATAAATTTTTTAACAGAAAAAACCTCTTTTTCTTTACTCTTTTGTTTTTTAGTTGTTGATTGTTTAATTTTTGCCTTTTTCATAATATCACCAAAGATATTATATCACAAAAATAACTTTTTAAATATTATTTCGTTATTGATGAAGAACTTATTGATTTAGCAACTGTTAACAATTCACTCTTATCTAAGTTATCTGACAGTAAAGAATATTCTATACCATTACTCATCCAATTGACGGAATAATCTGTAATAGCGCCAATTGTATCGATAACAAGACCGGGTTCACCATAAGTTAAATTGGTCTCTAATTGTTTACCAACAGTCACTGTTTCTTCAATCAAAGTAAATGACTTATCGCCACCAAAGGTTAATATAACTCTTTCACCATCATCTTTACTAACACGGTCTTGGCTTGATAAATATGTATTACTTGGTAAATACATTGGATAAATTATATCTTCAACCGTTTTTGAAACTTCTTCTGTTTCTTTAGTATCAAGATTATTTTCTAAAACAAATACCTCATCTTTAATCTGACAATTTTCTTCAAACTTGTTAACGGTAAAATCCATTTGAACTTCATCTTTGTCATTATAAATTTCAACTTTTTTTAAATTATAATTTTTATCAAAATAAATTTTTTGTTTAACTAATTCTGTATTAGTTGAATAATTTACCTTCGTATTAAAAATATGCATATTATCTTTATTTTCGTATGTTTTCTCATCATCGCTATCAATATCATTTAAAAGACGATCTAATATGTATATTTGTGAATTATTGTAAGGCCAATCACTTTGAAATTTAAAACTCTTATTTAATGAAGGTGTTAAAACATAGACACTATCCGTATTACGTAAAATAATTTGTTCGTGATTATTAACTTTATTAACTAAACTAACACGGTAAAAGTCTTTCTTTTTAAATTTAACATCAACATTATAAGCATATGTACTATCTCCATTATACATATTAAGTTCACCAGAGACTGCATAAGTATCAAAATTTCCTATTTTTTTCTTGATGTTTTTAAGAACATCTTTTTGATTATTTTTACCACAACCAATTAAAAGAAAACTAAGCAATATAAACAAATATTTTTTCATATATACCTCTTTTCATTTAATTATATTAAATAAATACAGTAATATGAAAAAAACTATCAAATGATAGTTTATTTTCTTGATAATTTTATCTTAACTTTTTCTGGTACTACAACAAAATTAGTCAAACGAGCATTCGATGTTTTAGCTTTTATCATAACTGGAACCTCATAAGTACCAGCTCCAGATTTACTTAATTCTGATAAATCTACATAAGCCTCAACATCAGCATTGCTTAAAGATTTACAAACATTTTCTGCACAAGTTGGTTTAACTAAAACTTCCGCATCACTAGAACTTGCGGCGCCAGCCGTATAACCAGAAGGAACATTTAAAGCATCCAATCTTACTGTCATATTATACTTAGATGATGAAACACTATTAGTTACATTTATACTAACTTTTATCCGATTAACATCTAGCTTTTTAACACCTGATGGTTTTGGAATTTCAACAGTACCTTCATAATTTTCAGTAAGCTTACTAGCATCATAAACAATATCTATACCTGTATCTTCTAATTTATCTAAAACATCTTGTGAACCATAAACAACAACACTATCTTGACTAAATGTATATGAGCTTATGGCTTTACCAAATGGCATCTCGTTTTCCATAACTAAATTAAGTGGTACTTCACGTGATGAAGAACTTATCGTTAATTCAGCCGTTATCTTAGAAGAATAGTTTATCTCCACATCGACAACATTTCCAGATGCATCATATGCACATAAAGTAATATCCTCTAATGTTTGTTTTCCAGCTTTCAAAGATGTTAATTTATCCACATCAATTAAAGCTTCAACAGTCGCTACTTGCTCTAGTTTATACCCAGCTCCACTAATTACAACCTGATCAACATTTAAAGATACATTATCAATATCTAAAGCATTGTCTAAATGATCGGTATTAATAACGTTATAAGATAAAGTTCTATTCTCTGATTCTTTTAAATAGACAACAATTGTGGCTTGTGATGGGTTAACACTAGATTCAATAGTTTTTAAATCACCACTATCATATTGTAATTCACGACGATAAGTACCTGGCTCTGTTATATCTGTTAAATCAATTTTAACGTTATGTTTAGCTGATGATTGTTTAGCAATATAAAGATCAGCTTTACTTCCCATAAGAGTAATATCAACTGTCTCAGGTACACCCTCTAAAACAAAACGTTCTTCATTATATAAAACTTCAACTTTTTGATCTCTAAACATTTCAGCACTTTTATTATTAAAAACCATAAGTTTTTGATCTACAACGACAAATAAACCAATCGCTAAAAAAAGTGATAAAAATAATAAAGTTGTCTGTTTTGATAAAAAGCTTTCTAATTTATGACTTGATTTATCAAAACGACTAGTAATTTTTAAAACAATACGTGTAATTGGAATGACGATATGTTTATCGAAGAATTTAGCTATACGCCCTAGTAAACTAGTTTTTCTCTTCATTATTATCACCATCCTCTTCTTCTTCATCAATTAAAATACTTCTCTTAGGTTTTAATTCATCTAAAAGTAATATTTTTAATTCATCTGAAGATAAATTATAATTTAATTCACCACCAATGGCGCAAGATAAACGTCCTGTTTCCTCAGATACAACTAAGGCAATGCAATCAGTTAATTCTGAAATACCTAAGGCTGCTCTATGTCTTGTTCCTAAACGCTTATTTATTTTAACACTATCACTAGTTGGGAAAACAGCACGAGCACTTGTAATTTTATCACCTTGAATAATTAATCCACCATCGTGAAGAGGATTATTAGGGAAAAAGATTGTTACTAATAATTCACTTGATATATCAGCATATATCTTTTTAGATTTTTCAATATAATCATTTAAACTATTGTCACGCTCAATAACAATTAAAGCTCCTGTACGAGTTTTACGCATTGCATCCATAGCGGTAACTATTTCATAAACAACTTTCTCACGTTCATCAACAGTTAAAACCTTGTGCCGACCAAGTAATTGACTACGTCCTAGCTGTTCTAAAACATTTCTTATCTCTGGTTGGAAGATGACAATAATCGCTAAAATACCCCACTCTAAAACATAATTTAATAAATAATCTATCGTTGATAAAGAAAAAACATAACTAACTAATTTTAATACTAAAATAAAAATAATACCTTTAAAAAGTAAAACCATTTTTACATTTTTTCTTAAAATTTTTAAGGTATAATATAAAACTAACCAAACTAACAATATATCGACAATTGTTCTAATATAATCTAAGACTTTCGCTATTGTCATACAATCCCTCCATAACTTCCATTAGTCTATACAATTATAACATACTATCTAATAAATAACAATTTAAATTTTGATGTTAAATCCTAAACTTTACTAATTTATTAATAACAAAAACATTGATTTTTATCTCAATATTTTTTTATCAGACATCTCTTTTTTAAACATAATCATAGTTAATTCTATAATAACAATAAAAAAGAATATAGAAAAAAATAATAGCATTATATCAAGAACATTTGTTTCGTATAATTTGTTTTAAGAATACTTAGTTAGTTTAGGTGCTATTCTCCTTTACTTTTTAAAAAGGCGAAAGAGAAGATATTGATGTTTATAAATCATCAAAATTAACAAGCGCACAATTAAAATTATATAAATTATAGTTAGAAAATTATGAGTTTGCCCGTAGAAATTTAAATTCCGATTTTTTAGTATATTTATTAGGTTTTGATAAGGTAGGAACAGCTAAGTTAAGAGCAATAATTACAACATGTCCTCAACCATATATTAGATTTTATAATTATTATTTGATGAATTGGTATATAAAACGCCACCATTCTATGAAATTAAGTAAGGCTACAGGTCATTTTGAATGTGTTCCAAGAAAAGATTGTCTTTTTGAATATAAAGAAGATAGACAATTTGAAAACGAAATTAATGAAATAAAGCAGTGTAATCTCTAATATTTCCTTCTTTAGCTAGCTTTAGATTATTTTCTCTCCATTCTTTTGCTATCATTCCAAATAAAGCAACATTTAAAACATCATCTTATTCTGCATACACAAATTGTTTTTGCTTTTCTGTTAAGATTGGTACAATACAGTTTTTTATGGCTACATGGTGATGAATCGGAATCGTCTAAAAGTGGCTGTAACGAAATAAAATAATTTCATTACAGCCACTTTAGTATCAATCTTGTGAAGCTAACTAATCTAAAAACAAACTGTTATATTTTTAGTTATAGCTTTTTAATTGTTATACTACTAAATTTTGTCATAATGAGTCCACATTCTAATGATATGAATTTCTTTTTTTTCTTCATCTACTTCATAAACAATTCGATGTTGTCTATTAATTCTTCTAGAATAAAGTCC
>CANRJK010000054.1 GCA_947630955.1 uncultured Bacilli bacterium
TCTTGGTATAATATAATGCAAAATAGTGAGAATATCGCTTATTTCATATTCATTTAATAGATTATTAAATAACTTATTGACATTATCAGTACATAACTTTTCTTGAATGAAAGATATTACCACAGTCTTTACAATACCGATTTGGTGATCTATAAGACATTTGCTCTCCATCAAAATCATACTTTACTAATCCATGCTTTCTATAATTGATATGAAGTCCTATATCTTCTTGATTAATATAATTAGGTTTGCCTTTCTTTCCACCTAAATACCCATAGGCAATATTAAAAGTATTCCCACTATTACAATACGGACAATTAGCTTTTCCCATCTAATTCCTCCAAATTCCATGAGTTTTTTAAACAAAAAAACTTTTAATTCTCATTTTTCGACATGTGTCTTTCATCGGCATAATTATGGGAGAATTTTTAGTTTCTAAAAAAGGTATTGGCTATTTAATTATGTATGGGTCACAAGTTTTTAACTTAGACTTAGTAATGACTGGGATTATTCTTTTATGTATTGTCGCTACAGCTTTATATTATATCGTTTATTATATTGAAAAAAGATACGAAAAGACTACGCATTGACGTAGTCTATTTTTGTAATATTTGATAATATTTATTATTTTTCATTAATTCTTTATGTGTTCCTTTACCAACTAATCTACCATGATCAATAACAATAATATCATCAGCCATCATCATTAATTGTGGCTTGTGTGTTATGATTAAAATGGTATGATCCTTTTTTAAATCTTTGATTATTTTCATTATTTGCTTTGAAGTATCAAGATCTAAAGCAGAAGTAACTTCATCAAATAATAATATTTCTGCTTTTGAAAGTAGAGTACGCGCTAAAGCTATAAGTTGTTTTTGACCATCTGATATATTTTCAGCATCACTTATTAATTTTGTATTATAGCCATCTTTTAAACTCATAATGTAATTATGAATGCCTACTCTTTTACAAGCTTCTATTTGGTGTTCATGATTGGAATCAACTAAATTTAGATTTTCTCTTATACTCATATCAAAGATAAAAGGTTTTTGGGTAACAATCGCAACATTACTAGCATACACTTCCTTAGAATAGTCATAGATATTTTCATTATCAATTAATATTTCACCTTTATCTTTTGCGTATAAACGAAGTAATAATCTAAAGATAGTTGACTTTCCACTACCACTTTTCCCGACGATTGCGGTAACTGTTTTTGGCATAATTTCAAAACTAACATTTTTCATAATTTCTTTTTTTTCATAAGTAAAAGATACATTTTTAAACTTTATTTTACCCTCGATGTCATCTTTATTATTTTCACCATATAATGACATATTTTTAGTCTCATAATTTAAAATTTTATAAACCCTATTAATTCTTGGAGAGTTAGTTGAAATACTATCTAAATTATCATAAAATTTTTCAAAAACAGATTCAATATTTTCATAGTAACCAATAATTAAAACTAAGAACGAAACATCATATCTACCTTCTAAAATTAGGTAAATCATAAATAAGTAAATTAAAATTTTGCCAAAGCCTAAAATTGATGGTACTAATACGTAAATATTATCATTGTAGTGACGATATTTAAAATATTGCCTACGCCAACTTTTTTTATACATTTTTAGATATTTACTAATATCATCATTCATATTAAATGATTTTATTTCTTTACCACCATCAATAACTTGTCCCAGTAAAGAACTTACACTATCTTGGTGTTTTCTTTGTCCACTTAGATAATATTCCTGCTTTTCCATATTTTTAGAAAGTGCATATAATGAAATAAGATTTAAAATTAAAGTAGCAATACCAATAAGTAAATTAACTTTTAAAATAATTATCAAAGCAATTATAATATTAACTAACTCAGATAAAGCATCAAAAGCCTGATCAGGAATCTTCATAATATTTCCAATATCATCAAATGATGTACTTACAATATATGAAGTTGATAATTGTTTTGAAAAATTATCATCATAGGTTGTTACTTTGTTTAAAATAAGTTCTTGAAATTTGTTATGTGAAAAAATACAATGTTTTTCATAAGCTACAAAGTTAAAATGATGCAATAAAACATAAAGCAAGCTACATATTAGAAAAACACCAACAAAAATAAAAGTGAAAGTAAAATTACTTGCCGTAGCATATTCGACTATTTTAGCTGCACAAAAAGGGATTGACAAAAACATAGCATTATTTAAAAGTGAAGTAATAAATAGATAAAATAATAATTTTTTATTATCGCCACCTAATTTAAAATATTTCTTAACTATCAAATAATATCTTTTAATCATTATTAAACACCCCAATCTTACTTGGTGATTTTCGTGATTGTAATAACTGATATATTTCACTTCTATTCATAAGTTGTTTGTGTGTTCCAACATCAACAATTCGTCCTTTATTTAAAACAACAATTCGGTCAGCTACTTTCATAAGGTCTGGTTTTTTCGTTATCATAATAATGGTATGATCTTTTTTTAATTCATCAATTAACTTAGGTACTAATTTAGCTGTATCAGGGTCTAAAGAAGTCGTGATATCATCTAAAAGTAAAACTTCAGCTTCTGACAAAATGGTTCTAGCAATCGATATCATTTGTTTTTGACCACCTGATATATTACTTCCATTTTCTCTTAAAATCGTATTGTAACCATTTGGTAAAGTTTCAATAAATTCATGAATACCAGCTTTTTTACATGCTTCAATCTGTTTAGTAATATCACTATTTACAAAAGCTAAATTCTTTCTTATACTCATATTGAAAATAAATGGTTTTTGATTAACAGCAGATACATTACTATAATAAATATCTTTAGAAAAATCATATATATTGATATTATCCAAAAAGATTTTTCCTTTACTAGGGGTATAAAGTCTTAAAAGAAGGTTAAATAACATTGTCTTACCAGAGCCCGCTTCCCCAACAATCGCAATCACTTCATTATGATCTATTTTTAAATTAATATTATGAAGAATTTCTATATTTTTAATAGTTAAACTAACATTTTTAAATTCAATAATTCCATGAATATCGTTAGTATCAAGCTCTCCAAAATTTATTTCTTTAGAATTATAATTTAAAATATCATTAATACGCCAAACAGCTGTATTAACCTCTCTAATAGTAGATGTACAATCAATTAGTTCATCAATATAACTTACTAAATATTCATGATAAGAAATAATAAGCACTAAAACACTAATATCTATTTTGTTATTCATCATTAAAATGACTAATAAAATATAAAGAAAAAAGCGAAATATATATGTAACACTTTCGACATCATTATCGCGAATAATTATATATTTTCTTCTATTACAGTAGTTTTTATTAAAATTCTTTTGAATCAAATTTAACTTATTTTTTAATTTTGGTAACATGTTAAAAGTTCTTATTTCTTGTAAGCCAGCTATGATTTGCGTAATAAGACTACTATATTTATCATCGCTAGCAATAACTTTATTATGGTAATAATTTATTTTTCGATCACAGTTATTACGTATAATTATATAAATATAAGCAAAAACAATTAAAACAAGAGCTAAATAAAATTTATATTGACATACTATTAAAAGTAAAATAATTATTTGTAAAGCACCTGTTAATACCTCAGATATTCTATCATTCATATCACCAATTTTAATAATATCGCCACTAATAGAATTAATTAGACGGCCTTTACTTATAACACGAGTGAAATTATTATCAACATTGATTAATTTATTTAAAATTTTATTTGTTAAATTATCATAACAATGACTAACATTAAACCCATATATTTTGTAATTAACATATAAAGATATACTATATAAAATATATGTAATAGTAAATAGTCCTAAACAAGTATAGGTAGAAGTAGAATCACCTAATGTTAAATATCTTATAATTAGTGAGGCTACCAAAGGTAAAAGTATAGAAAATAATTTATAAAAAAAAGCTGATACAATGTTTATAACAACGTATTTTCTTTTTAAATCATCTAATTCTAAATAATCTTTAATAAAGTTATAATACTCTTTTATCATATATTACCTCACTATACTATTTTAAAAAACTACGATGCCGTAGTTTTTTCTTTTACTTTTTCTTTTCTTTTAGCTTGAGCTAATTGCTTAACTTCTTCCAAAGTAACTTCATCAAGCGAATATACTTTGCCACCAGCTAAATCCTCGCCACGTAAATCAGCTATAAAACGTGAATCTCCTCTTGTAAAGTATTGTTCTTCATCTAATAATCCAAATGTATCACATATAGTTTTAGCAACATCCTTAGAAGAGAAAGTATCAGGTTTATCTTTATCGTTGTCTCCTAATTTACTGTCATCACTAGCTGTTTGCGCAACTGGTTTAGGATTTGCTGTACTAAAGCCACTTAATAATGGAGAACCAGTACCATTAACAATAATATTACGATCAGAGGTTGTTGACATAACAAGATTTTGGGCTAAAGCAGCCAATTGAGAAGAAGATAAGCTAGAAAGATTGTTATCTTGTTTTAAAATATCTAATACCTTTTCAATTCTTAATCTTGTCTTATCTGCTTCAGCATCATTAAGAAGTCTTTGAGCTGTTGCTTCCCCTTCAGCCTCCTTTATTCTAGTATCAGCTTTAGCTTGAGCAGCTCTTTTTTCTTCTTCCGCTTTGATTAAAGTATCTGGTAATTTAATTTTAGAAATAAGAAATTTGGTTATTTCAATACCATAATGAATTCCAATTTGGGTAATTTCATAATTAAAGCTTTTCAATAAATCTATAGATGATTTTCGACTAAAATCATCAATTCCTTTATTTTTAGTATAATCGATAACAATTTGATCTAGTTCACGACCAATTCTTCGATCAAGTTCAGAAGCTACATTTTTACTACTATCAGTTGATTCAGCTAATGAGTTAAATTCAACTGCAAAAGTTTGTGGGTCAATAATTTTATAACGATAATCAGTATCAAAAACTAAACGAATTCTTTCTGGTGTATCAATTTCAATCGATGGAGTATTTACCTCTTGTTCTTTTAAACTTAAGACTAACGCACTTTGCCATGGCCATCTTATTCTAATACCTAGTTTAGCTTTAATTCTTCTTACGATCAAAGCATTACGACCTTTAACCAATATAGTAGCGTTTTTAACTTCATCAGGAACATCGGTTCCGTTTCGACGATGATCAAGTTCTAATTCAATAAGTCTTTTCTTTTCATCGCTAACTTTATCTTTTACTTTCTCTAAATAAGAAATTGGACAACTTGGGTCGTGAATTTTTAAAGTACTAACATCATTAACTACATCATCGGTATATTTTCCCTTAGCTTTAATACTACCAAAAACACTTTTTTTAACAAGAACAGTACCATTCGCAATCGTATATAAAAAACTTGAACGATCAAAATGTATTGCTTTTTTACTATTTAATTGTGGTGCACTATTTCCATCCATAATACACTCCTCCATTCTAGGAATATTTTACTATATATAAATTGTAAAGTCAATTAACAAAACTAATTAAAATCACTGTAATCGCCTGTTATCTTATAAACATATACATCTGTCATTTTATATAAATACTCTAAAAAATAACCTGGTGCGGTCGTTTTATTCCCCTCAGATAAATAAAAATCAAACATCCTAATTGTCTGTTTAGGATAAAAGTAAAGAGCTAAAGCAATATGATTACCGATTGGCATTTTACTTTTTTCATGCATTTCTATAATCTTGTTATCTTCATCAAAACGAACAACACCATATTTTTTTAAATCTAATAAATTTTCAACTTGTTTTACAGCTACTAAAGCAGATTTGTTTTCACAGTAATAATCATAAATAGGCTTAAAGTCAAAATCGTATATAGCATCACCAGCTATGATCATTAAATCATCATCAATATGTTCATAATTTAAAGTAAATTTTATATCACCTATTGCGCCTAATTTTGCATCTGGTGAAGTAGTATTATCATTAACGATTTTTATATTTGCCTTTTTACCTTTAGACCATTTAAAAAACTTATCATAATTTTGACCATTTGTCACAACATAAATTTCATCAATTGTTTGAAGCTTATCAATTTTAGCAATCAAAAGATCTAACAAAATTTCACCACTAGCTAACTTCATCAAAGCTTTTGGCTCAACTATATCATTATTATCTAAATTATATCCTGCACACAAAATAATACATTTCATAATCCACCTCAATAATTTTTATAAATTTAAAGTCATTTAAAGAAATTATTTTTCAAGTTTTTTCATCATTAAAATCCCATCACTAGCCTGATAATAATTAGGACGTATAGCTTGTTTTATAAAACCATTTTTTTCATATAAATTAATCGCTTTGAGATTACTTATTGAAACTTCTAAAGTAATATTTTCACAACCACTACTAATCGCATCATCAATCATCCAATTCATTAATTTACTAGCTATCTTCTTATTTCTATATCCTTCATTTACATATATATAATTAAGTTCTACACGTTCATAAATTATACTGTAATCTATAAATCCAACAACATTACTATCAAGTTCATATACAAACACTTTCTTAAAAGGATCATAATCTGGTGTAAAAGAAAAATTGAATAATTTATAATACTTTTTAATAATTGGATAATCTTTACTAGTTATCTTTCTTATCATTTTTTTTACTTTCTAATTTTTCTTCAGCTTCCGTTTTTTTTAAATAATTAGGATTTAAATTGTGACAATTTACAGGTTTATCTAAAAGATGTTTTCTTACTATTTTTAAAACATCCGTTTTAGGTTTAGATGTATGCACTAAAGGGTCGAAACTAACTAAAGTTGACTCTTTAAAGTATTTTTTTAAATCATCATATTTAACATACTTATCAGGTAAAATATTATTTAATTTATCATCATATATTCCAGCATATACATATCCTCTTCGTGCATCTATCATTGGTATAATATATTTTGAATTAAAAGGCGATGTCGCTAAAAATTCTAAGCTTGATAATTTAATAACATCTTTTTTTAATGACCACGATAAAATCTTCGCAATTGTCACACCAATTCTAACCCCCGTAAAAGAGCCTGGTCCATTGACAACCATTATTTTATCAATATCAGATATTTCAAAAGGAAGCCTACGAAAAGATTCATCTAAGATAGGCATAATTTTAGATGACATATCATCTGAAATTTCTTCCTGAAACAAAGATAATATTTTATCTTCATCTATTACAGCTACAGTAACAAAAAAAGAAGACGTATCTAAAAATAAAATTTTCACAATACAGCCTCACATAATTCTTCATATTTAGATCCATGTGGTGTTATGACAAGTACCCTTTTATTTTCATCTACAACTTTAATTTTTATATCTAAACGTTCTTCTGGTAAAAAATCTTTAATAGTATCTGCCCATTCAATTACTACCACACCATTTTTAGTAAAATATTCTTCAAGACCTATACCTTGAATATTTCCATCTAATCGATAGACATCAAAGTGATACAAAGGTAATTCTCCATCGTATTCCTTTACAATTGTAAAAGTTGGAGAGGTAATACTTTCATTAATACCTAAAGCATTAGCAATCCCCTTAACAAATACTGTTTTACCACTTCCTAATTCACCATTTAAACAAATGACCATGTTAGGAAATTTTTCAGATTCAAAATTTTGCGCTAATTCTATTGTTTCATATTCACTATGAGATGTAATTTTGTATTCCATATAATATCACCATTTTCATTATAACAAAAAACGAGGATTATATACAATTATTTTTTACTGAAATTATAAACTTATAATTAACAATTAATTATAGCCTTTATTTTAAAGGATTTTGGTAATGTTAATTTTACATTTTTACTTTTTAGATAAATTTTTTACATTTTAAAAAAATATTATTATTTTTATTATACAAGTAACATTTTCCAAAATTAATCAAATTTTAAATAAAAAAAAGGCTTTACATAAAAGTCTTAAAAAGCAAAAAAAAATTTGCAACGCCCTATTTTCGCATACACTATCGTCGGCACTAAGAGTCTTAACTGCTGTGTTCGGGATGGGAACAGGTGTATCACTCTTGCTATCGTCACAAATTTACTAAGGGAAATAATTCCCTGAAAACATGATAATGTGTAATCTCATCACAAGAATAAATAGGATTAAATCCTCGATCTATTAGTACTAGTCAGCTCAACATGTCGCCATGCTTCCACCTCTAGCCTATCAACCAGTTAGTCTTTCTGGGATCTTACTACATACGTATGGGAAAACTCATCTTGGAGTTGGCTTCTCGCTTAGATGCTTTCAGCGATTATCCATTCCATACATAGCTACTCTGCACTGCCACTGGCGTGACA
>CANRJK010000055.1 GCA_947630955.1 uncultured Bacilli bacterium
GGAAAAGGAGTGTATGAATTACACACAACTAAAGATAATCTTTATCCGATTTATTATTACCGAGGAGAAGTGGATAATAATGTCATATTCGCAAACTTCTGTTGGAAGATAATAAGAACCACAGAAAATGGAGGAGTAAAATTAATCTATAATGGAGAACCAAGTGATGATGGTAAATGTGATAATATGGATGATCAAGCTGAAATAGGCAAATCAGCCTATAATGAAATGGAAGAAGATGAAAAATATGTAGGATATAAATATGATAATGATACAGTTGATAGTACAATAAAAACTAAAGTAGATAAATGGTACCAAGATAATATTGAGGGTAAATATTCAGATTACCTTGAAGATACAATCTTCTGTAACGATAGAAGTATTGAAAATAAATCAGGAAACAATACAAACTATGGAGCATATAGGAGATTGGATGTTAATAAAAATCCAAGCCTATTGTGTAACAAAAATGATGAGTTTAGTATTACTAATGGTAAACTAAAATATCCCGTAGGATTAATAACAGCAGATGAAGCAGCTTATGCTGGTGGAATTGTTGGTTGGAAAAACGCTCCTAATAACTATTATTTATATACAGGGCAATGGTATTGGACTATGACTCCATCTGCCTTCACTTCTCTTTCAAGGGTATTTGATATTCATAATAATGGAAACCTCAATCCTTATGGTGACCCATACGTTAGTGAAAAACTAGGCGTTCGCCCAGTAGTATCCTTAAAACATGAAACAAAATATCTAAGTGGTAATGGCAGCAAAGAAACCCCATTTTTGATAACACCAATAACTAAGTCGTTATATAATGAAATAAAAACAAAATCAGTACTTGATAATATTAAGAGTCAGTATGTAGAATCAGAAACAGGAATAGATTTTAGCAAAATCTCATCCGATACGAATGGAAAAGGCGTATATGAGTTGCATACAACAAAAGATGATGAATACCCAATATATTATTATAGGGGCGAAGTAGATAATAATGTGATATTTGCTAACTTTTGTTGGAAAATAATCAGAACAACAAGTAGTGGAGGAATAAAGATAATCTATAATGGAAGTCCAACAAGTGGCAATAAGTGTACAAATACTACAGGTTCAAGTACGCAAATAGGGACTTCAGCATATAATGAAAATTATGACGAAGAAAAATATGTCGGATACAAATATGATAATGACGAAATTGATAGTATAGTAAAAACGAAAATAGATGCATGGTACAAAGGAAATATCGATGAAAAGAAAGACAAAAGTGGCAAAAGTTACACAACATATATAGAAGATTTAGAATTCTGTAATGATCGAAGTTCAAGAGTATCAGGAAGTAATGTCTTCTATGGAGCGTATGATAGAAACTATTATAATGGGAATAGGAAACCAAGTTTAGAATGCCCACAAGATGAGGATAAATTTACATTAGCAAATAAGAAGCTAACATATCCAGTAGGTTTAATAACAAATGATGAAATAGTATATGCAGGGGGAGTTTATAATATAGCAAATAACACATATTATCTATATACAGGAACTTGGTATTGGACAATGTCGCCTTCAGGCTTCAGTGACAGCGGCGCTTACGTGTGGCGCGTCCATTCGACTGGTTACCTCGACGACGGCTACGTGTACCACAGCCACGGCGTTCGCCCAGTTGTCAACTTAGTACCAACCACTCAAGTAACAGGCGTTGGCACTAGTGATAACCCATACATGGTTGTAGAATAAATAAAAATAATCATAATATATTAAGCCTTTAAAGGCTTTTTATTGACTGTAATATTTAATTAGTGTTAAAATAAATGCTATAGGGGGATGGTATGATGATTTTAGATACATTAATACCATTTAATGGTCAAATTGTTCAAACAAGTGACTTAAAAAAACTTGGATTAAAGCCAAATGACATTAATAAATTACTAGATAATAAGTCATTAGAAAGAACCAAAAGAGGCTATTATAAAGTTAATTTAAATAATGAAGATGTAAGATTAATGACTTATTATTTGATGAATAGTCTTTATGAAGATTTTGAAGATTATTTTAATACATTACCATCTAAAGGTTATAATGCTTATTATTATCATTTTATCTATGATATTATGAATAATGACTATTCAAATGCCTATAAGGATTTAACGAAGTGTTGTGATTTAAACAAGGAAAAAAAGAACAAAGTTAATCTATATGTTTTTGTATTACTACTTCAAGAGTTGATGGGTTTATCAAATAGAAAATTGGTTACATTACGAAAAAAAATATTTAAAGATGAAGAAGATGCTTTAAGCTCATTTTTAGAGTTTGTTATTAAAAAAGATTATGATGGTGCATATAAAAGTTTAAGGGTAAATCCTAAACATCTTAACTTATCTAAATTAGAGATAAAAGTATTAAGAGATTTAAGTGTTAAAGCTAAAGAAAATAATTATAAAAAGAATTCTAAAGAAATGATTGCTTATAATAATCTTTATAATTCTTTTTATCAAAGTATTTTCAATCGTGATTATGAAAATGCCCATTTTTACTTTTTAAATTTAACTAATTTAGCTTCTAAACTAGGAATTAAAGATAGAAGACTAGAGATTATAAACAATCTTTTTGCCTGCTTTGATTATATAGCAAGTA
The DNA here is from genome assembly GCA_947630955.1 of uncultured Bacilli bacterium. Lineage (GTDB taxonomy): Bacteria > Bacillota_I > Bacilli_A > RF39 > UBA660 > UBA5578. The sequence continues at coordinate 2,635 of CANRJK010000055.1, forward strand.
ATCCCTCTATTGACTTAGATACATATAAAACCAATTTTCATTATAAGAAAAATAATATTGACAATTTTTATGAGGCTCTTCATAAAAAGGATTATCTTAAGGCATATCAATTTACAAAAAAAATTATTAAAGATAGTGATAATAAAGATTTTATTATTTATCATAATTTATTAGAACGTATTTATAATTTTTTACATGTTAGAGAAAATATGAAAATTTTTAATCATAAAGAAAAATATGGTTTGTTAAATAATCTTATTCGAAATAAAAAATATGAAGAAGCATTAACTATCGCTACAAAGATTGATAACATGAATGATAATGATAAAAATATTGTTGTTTTTCTTTTAGAATCATTAGTGGCGCTAGATGATAATTCTTTATTTGCTGAGGAAAATTAGTTAACTGGAGGATGAAATGAATATAGATGAAGTCTTAGCGCGCATAAAGTCATTAAAAAAGGTAAGCTTTGAAACTAGCGAACTTTATGAATTAGGTTTAACAAAGTATTATTTAAAAAAATATACTGATAATAAAACATTTAAAAAAGTTGGTATTGGTCATTATGAGTTAGTTAAAAATAAAGAAATAGCTTATGATGCTTTTTACAAATTTAAACAACTAGTTTTAAGTGATCATTATGAAGAAGCATTAGAACAATTAAAAATTAATATTAAATATCGTGAAACACATGATTTTGATACTAGTATTTTCTTATTTGTCAAATTTTTAAAGAAAATTTTAGGTTCTGCTGTTGATGAAGATGAGTTATTAAAAGATGTAGAATATAAAATTGAAAGTAGTGAGCAAATTGATAGTGAACAATATAATTACTTTATTAAATTTTGTGATTGTGTTTTAAAAGGTAATTTTAATAATGCTTATTTTTATCTTAGTAAATATGATAATATTAGAAAGTTAAAAGATAATGGGAAAAAAATATTTACGACTATGCATATATATTTTCATTTATTGACAGCCATTTATAACAAAGAAAAAGAAAATTTATCTTATGGAGATAGAAAAAATAATTATTTTGAACATTGTAAGATTGTCCATGATAGTATTTTTAATTTTGATTATGATACAGCTATAGAACATATTGATATCTTAAAAGATTATGCATATATGGTGGCTTATGAAAAACTTTTGGAAATTAAAGAGATGATATTGACTTATTTTGATATGGTTAAAAATAAAAATGTTTTAACTCCAGGTGTTTATGATCAAAATCATTACCCACATTTATTATATGATATGGCCATAAAAAATAAAGATTATCTGACAGCTTATCAAAATGTTAGTGATTATATTGAATTTGTTGAAAATAAGAGTCAAAGATATTTTTTAATATTAGCTCGTGCAGTTTTAAAGCAAATAAATCATCAAAATCAAATTAATATAGAATTACAAAGAAAAAATAATCGTTTGCTTTGGACAGATTTAAATCAATTACAAGCTTTAGTTCGTGATGGTAATTTAAAACAAGTAAATAAGATTTTAGAAGAATATGATTTAGAAAATAAACGTTTAGAACAATATCTTAAAAAATTATTGTCTGTTATAGATAAGTTAAAAAGTAGTCGTGGCTTAATTTATAAAGATAAAAAGGCCGATATGGATTTTTTTGCTAGCTTAGATCAAGAAAATTATAAACATGCTTATGAGTTAATTACTACTAGTTTAGGTAATGATGATATAGAGTTTACGATTTATAAAATGTTATTATCTGAGATCGTAAACTTATTAGATAAAAATGTAAGAATATATCAAAATTATGAAGATATTTTAGTTATTGATAAAAAACTTGATTATTATTTATATAAATATGGTAGTTATACTGAAGAAGAGTTAGATAGAATGGCTAGCTTAATTGCAGAAAAAAGACAAATTCAGTATGAAATAGATGAAAATAAGGATTTACTTAAAGAAGAAATTTATATTTTAAATCTTATTGATACAATTAAATCTTTTAATAATAGTTATGGAAACTTTGAAGACTTTTTTGAAAAACAAACTTATAGTGATGATTTAGTTTCATGTTTTCATCAAGCAATGTCTTTTGGAGATTATAATACGGCTTTAACGGTTATTTCTAATCCTAGTTGGGATAAATTGATGATTAATAAAAAGAATTATAAATATTATAAAGTTATTAGAAGATTATTATGGAGATTACATGATTGTGTTATTTTAGAAACTACTGAAGAGCCAGTTTCGGTTGAAGATAATGATGTAGATTTATTGACTGAATTACGTCGTTATATAAAAAAAAGAGATTATTTAGGTGCATATAAATATTATATGGAAAATACCTTTGATTTTGACGAGAAAGCCAAAATAGAAATAGGGTCACAACTAGCTTTTTTAAAAGCTTATGATGAAAGAGAATTACTTGAGTTAAAAAATAATTTTATCAATCGATGTCAAAATGGTGATTATGATAGTGCGAAAAAAGTTTTAGATGATTATAGTGCTTTGATAGATGGTAAAAATTCTAGTATAGATTTAGCTTATTACTATAAGTTTTTAACTTTAGAACAAATTAGGATTAATAAACCTTATTTCGTTAAGCTTGAAAAATTATATGATTTAGCTAGATATCAATTTACACAGGGAGAAATTGAAAAATGTGTTGCGACTTTAGATGAATATATATCTTTAGATGATGATTTATCATCTAAAGGTTACTTGTTAAGGGGTAGGGCATATGAGCTACTTTCTGATAAAGAAAAAGCTAAAGCAGATTATAAGAAGGCTTACGAAGTGTTTTTAGATCCAAGTGCTTATTATTATCTAAATAAATTAGAAGGAAATCCTGATTTTGCCTCTCAACCTTTGAATGATTTTGAAAAATCTTTTAAAAGTATTGTTCTTAAGTAAAAAATATTTTATATATTATAATGTAGATAAAAAGGAGTATATATGAAGAAATTTAGTTTATTAGTTTGTGCTATGTTAGTGCTTATTTTAACTAGTGGTTGTGGCAAAGAGGAAACACTTACCTTAAAAGATAATTTAGATGTAGAAATTAATAGTGAGGTAAAGCTTTCTTCTTTAGTAAAAGAAGATTCAAAGTTAGAGTTAATTAATGGTGAACAATTAGTTGATACGTCGAGTTTAGGTAAAAGTAAAGTGACAATTAAATATAAAAATAATAAGAAAAAAGATAAAGAGTTATCTTTTGAAGTTAATGTCATTGATACTAAAGTGCCTGTTATTGATTGTAAAGATGTAATAAATACTAAGGTAGGGACGGAAGTCGATTTAGTAAAACAGGTTAAAGTAACTGATAATTCGAAAGAAACTATTATTCCTAAAGTAGAGGGATCTTATGATTTTAATAAAATTGGTAAGTATTCTATAACTTTTGTAGCGACTGATACAAGTGGTAACGTGGCAAGTAAAAAAGTTACTTTAGTTGTTTCGGCTCCAACGATTAAAACATCAGGATATTATGTGTTAAAACCTAAAAGTAGTGGTGTATGGGAATATGTACAGTTAAAAAAAGATAAGACGATTGATTATCTTATCTGGCCTTGTGCTCCTGAAGCTTGTGGCTTTTTTACGCGGATGGGAACTTATAAAGTTGATGGTAATAATCTTACTATTACTTTAACTCATGAACAACCAGATGTTGGTTATAAAGAAAAATTATCAAAACCGGTAGTAATGAAATTTACTATTGTTAGTGAAAAGCAAATAAGTTATAAAGGAAATAAATATAACTGGCAAAGTAATTTTAATTAATATAATATTATAGAAACTTAATATTCACACTATTAAGTTTTTTATTTGAATTTTATTGTTTTTTGTAGTATTATTATCTCAAGTAATTTAATATTACTATTAGTTTAGGGTTGTGAGTTATGAGAAGAGTTAAAAAATTTATTTTTATGGCGTGTATGTTATTGGTTATTTTAGTTGCTTTAAATAACAAAAATTACAATTTTAGCGGACGCGCTATGAACAATATTAGTAAAAATGATACTGATAAAATTCCTATTTTTACTTTTCATCGTTTAGTACCGGAAGATGTCAAAAGAGAAAAGTATCCTAATAATCAATGGGTTGGTTCAATTGATGCTTTTTCTAAAATGATGAAATATTTATATGAAAATGATTATGAAACAATTACTACTGAGGAGTTTTATGAATGGTATATTGGTAAAAGAGAATATAGTAAAAAGACCGTTTTAATTACTTTTGATGATGGTTTTTATGAAGATTATTATTTAGCTTTACCTATTTTAAAAAAATATAATTTTAAGGCAACATCATTTTTAGTTGGTAGTCGTATTGCAGGAATTACAAGACCATATGATAAAAATAAAACTGGTTATATAGGTTTAGATGTTATTAATGAAGTTCGTGAGTCTTATCCTAATATGCAATTTCAAAGTCATTCATATAATATGCATTATTATGTCAAAAAAAGAACTCATCGAATAAAAACAATGAGTCAAAAAGAGTTAAGACAAGATGCGATTCGAAATAAGCAATTTGGTTTTACAACGATGGCTTATCCTTATGGTGATTATAATAAAAAAGTTAAAAAGGTTTTAAAAGAAGAAGGTTATCTAATGGCTTTTCGTTTTGCGCCATATGGTTATGCGACACGAAAAAGTGACCGTTTTGCGATTCCACGTATTAAGTTAAATGATAAGGCTAATGTAGATACTTTAAAGAAATGGTTAAATTATTAAAAGACGCTTTAGCGTTTTTTTTCATGAAAAATCTTTACTTAAAAGATAATCACAATTAGCTTAAAAATGTATTGACAAAAATAATAGTTTGAAATATAATTAGTACATAAGCGTTTTGACGTGGAAGAAGTAGTAATAAAAACTGATAAGAGCGAGTTAGGTATGGTGTGAGCTAACTATAAAGATTATTATGAATAACATCCACTAGTTGTTAAGCTGAACAGTAATAAGTAGGTTTAATCGGTAGTAACCCGTTATCAAGTTACACGGTTTAGTTGAACCGATAAAGTGATCAATTATAATTGGTAAATTGGGTGGCACCGCGGATTATTTCGTCCCAATAAAGGACGAGTTAAATTATTTGCTCAATTAGCTCAGTTGGTAGAGCATCCGGCTGTTAACCGGCAGGTCGTAGGTCCGAGTCCTACATTGAGCGCCA
>CANRJK010000056.1 GCA_947630955.1 uncultured Bacilli bacterium
AATTTTGAAAATAATTTTTTTAAATTTTCTATTACAGAAAAAAGGCTTTACTTATAAAGCTAAAAATGGTATTATTTTATTAGTAATAATTGACTTAAGTAGTTTACTTAGGGGCAACGCCAAATACAAGAAATTCACATTGTAAAAAACAATGTGAATCTTTTATTCTATTACAACATATGGGTTATTAGAATTGCCTGCACCTGTTACTTGGGTGCTTGGTAACAAGTTGACAACTGGGCGAACACCGAAGTTAGTATAATACACACTATAACCATAAAAGTCACCGTCCGCACGGATAGTCCAAGCACCAGCACCAGCGTTATCTATATTTCCATAGAAATGAGATGGCGACATCGTCCAATATCTAGACCCCGTTTTTAAATAGTTTTCACTACTTTCATTATAAACTCCTCCTGCATATGCTGCTTCATCCAGCGTTATCAAACCCACAGGGTATTTTAATTTTTCATTTGCTACGGTAAACTTATCATCATCTTGGGAGCATTCTAAACTTGGAACTCTATTTGTATAGTTTCTATATCTTGGTCCATAGTCTATGTTCCCACCAGATTTAATTTCTACACTTCTATCATTACAAAAAAAGTTATCATCTAGATATGTACTATAGCTTGCTCCTTTACTATCTTTTTTATTTTCAATATTTTCTTCATACCAATTATCTACCTCTATTTTTATTGTGCTATCTTTGGTATCATCATCGTATATATATCCTACATATTTTGCTTCATTAAAACTTTCATTGTATGCATATTCTCCTATTTGGGTTGCTGTCCCTGTATTGTTACACTTATTGTCACTACTTGGTTTCCCATTATATATTATTTTTACCCCTCCGGTTTCGGTGGTTCTGATTATCTTCCAACAAAAATTGGCAAATATGATATTATTATCTGTTACTGCTCCTCTATAATAATATATTGGATACTTATCATTTACTGTTGTATGCAATTCATATATTCCTTTTCCATTTGCATCTGATGATATCTTACTGAAATCTATTCCTGTTTCGGATTCTACATATTTACTTTTGGTATTATCCAATACAGAATTTGTTTTTATTATATTATATAATGACCTAGTTATTGGGGTTATCAAAAATGGTGTTTCTTTTGTTCCATTACCACTTAGATATTTTGTTTCATGTTTTAAAGATAGAACTGGGCGTACGCTGTGGCTAGTACCGGTCACGAGGTCGTCACCGAATCCATTGCTCGAATTGACGTTCCACATGAGAGCGCAGCCATTGAAGAAAGAAGGTGACATCGTCCAGTAGGAATACCCCGTCTTTAAATAGTATCCACTACTTGTATCACTATATTCTCCTCCTGCATATACTGCTTCATCCATCGTTATTAAGCCTACTGGATATTTTAATTTTCCACTAGATACTGTAAATTTATCTTCGTCATTACACTCTAAACTTGGAGTTCTATTTGTAAGATTTCTATCATAAGCTCCATAGTATATATAACTTCCTGATGTTTTTGCTACACTCCTATCATTACAAAAGAAACTATCATCTAGATATGTACTATAACTTGCTCTACTGTTATCACTTTTATTTTCAATATTTTCTTCATACCAACTATCTACTTCTTTTTTTACTGTGCTATCTTTTGTATCATTATCATATTTATATCCTACATACTGTGCTTGGCTATTACTACTATTGTATGGTGACGTTCCTATTTGGGTTGCTATTCCTGTATTATCACATTTACCATCATCACTTGGTTCACCATTATAGATTAATTTTACACCCCCTGTTTCTGTTGTTCTTATTATCTTCCAACAGAAATTGGCAAATATCACATTATTATCCACTTCACCACGATAATAATAAATGGGAAATTTATCACTAGCTGTTATGTTCAATTCATATACTCCTTTACCATTAGTGTTGGATGAACCCTTATGGAAATCTACTCCACTAGGACTACTTACATATTTACTACTTGTATTATCCATCTCCGATATATGATGCATCATACCATACAATGTTTCATCTGGTATATAGTCTTTTAATACATTTAAGTCAGCTGTTACCTTTAAGTTAGATTGTAACGCACTATAACCAATACTACTCGTTAACGTTACTACAAAGATTACCACTAATACCATCATATTTTTATTTTTTATCTTTCGCATATTACCCTCCGATTGTGTCCTTAAGTTAAATACTTAAGGACAACCAATTTGTTGATTTTAAAGGAGTAAAACGTTGATACGAAAAATAAAAAAGATGATTTTTATAATTTATAATAAATTGAAAAAAGCTTTACAATCTATATAAAAAATGATATTATTTTAGTATGAATAATAAGTCTTAAGTATTTAACTTAAGGGTGAATACATTTTAAGGGTGAATACATTGGAAAAAAGGTAGCAATTTTTTTGCTACCTTTTAGTTTTCTAAAACATCAAAACTTTCAACATATTGAGTTAATATTGGTTTACCTCTAGCAATAACGTAACAGAAGTTATCAGGTATGTCTTCACGAAGTTCTTTCGTAATTTTGTTAAGTTTTAATACAAACTGTTCAGCTACTCCATTACCAACCCAAATACCTGTCATATTATTAACAGTTGTTTTATACCAGTTTTCAGTTTCAAATTTCTTAATTTTATCAACACTATCAACAATGATAAAGTTGATTATTCCAAGGTCTCTTACTTTTTCAAATAATTGACCAAATTTATTTTTATTTTCTATTCCTAGTTTATTTCTAAAGCTTTCAAGACCACATATGAAGATAGTTGTAGGTCTTTCATTATCAAAGATATGTTGATTATAATCACTATCTAAATAACGATAATATGCTTCATCAATAAATTTTTCTAATTTAGTAAAATTGACATCAAAATTAGAATCTACATATTTAAGATTACCAATTCCTCTCGTTATTTTTAGTCCATCCGCATCAATAACCAAAACATCTGATTTATTTAAAGATGCGAATTGTTTAATCAATGGTCTTACAAAATGACTAGCTACCATTATATCTTGTGACGTTATTATTGTAACTGGTTTATGAACAAAGTCATAACGGACAATTGATAAGTTTTCCTTGTTGTAACCAATTACCATAGCGTCTATTTTACCAAGTTCATTTTTAACATGTTTGAAAGTAATTCGTTCTGGTAAAGTTGGAATTGGTTCTGCTTTCATTTCAAATTCTTTAGAACAGATTAAGCATTGTTCTTTAATAAAGCTATAGCTGTCTTTATTTCTAGGAGCTGGATAAGCTGTTTGAATTTCGTATATATCATCACCTTTTTTGATGATACCACGGCCTTTAATCTTAGATGGATAGTTTTTCTTAATATTTCCTAATATAGCTATATAATCATTTTCATTGTTTTGTTGTAAAACAAATTCTTGATTAAAGTTTTGACGCATTTTAAAGCGAACGCCATTTGGTGTATTTACTGTTAATAAGAAGTAAATACCATATTTTGATCCTTCTCTAGTTAGTGATAATAATTGTTCTTCGTAAATTAAATAACTATCATCATAAACTTCAAAGTTGTTTATTACAACGACAATAGCAGGTATTTTCCCAACATTACTATGAATATAGTAGTCATAGCTTCCACCATATGAAGCGAATAACTTTTTTCTCTGTTCTACTTTTTGTTCTAACATTTTAAATAAGTTAGCTATTTTATCTTTATCATCAGAAACTAATACATCACCAACTAAAGGACATTCTTGGAAGACTCTTAAAGCTTCTGAACCAAAATCTAGGACATAATAATTTAATTCTTCTGGTGTATATAAATACATTGATGAAAAAATCATCGAACTGATAAAGTTTTCTTTACCACTACCTGCAACACCATAAACAATTCCATTACCTTCTGAGATAAAAGATATACGTAAAATATCTTGTCTTTGGTTAGATGGATCATCATATTCACCAACAATAGGTGCGATAAGATAGTCTTCATGTTTAATTTCATATTTTTTCATAAGTGAAGCAACTGTAATATAGTTAGGCATACGATCTAACCATAATTGTTTTACTTTTACGCCTTCATTAGCGGCTAAATCTGATAAGTATGCGACAACATTATTTAATTCTTCACCTTGAGACACATTAGTATCTACTTGTTTTTCTTTTTCAGCTGTCTTAACGATAAATCCAATATTATCAATAAAGTCTAAGGATGTGTTTACTTCCTTTTTTAATTTTTCAGTCGGATAATATTTGCCACCACACCATGCTGATTGCCCTAAAACAAATATTTCGTTGTATCCAACTTGTAGATAGAAACGACCAGTCTGTTTAATTAAAGCGGCATCAGGACATTTAATAACATCATCACTATCGCTTTTTTCCTGAACACGTAGGCAAACTCTAAAGCGAGTATTAGACCAAATTTGATTGTCAACAACACCAGCTGGTTTTTGCGTAGCAAGAATTAAATGCACACCAAGTGAGCGACCAATACGAGCTGTACTTATTAATTGTTGCATGAATTCTGGTTGTTGACTTTTTAATTCAGCAAACTCATCACTTATGATAAACAAATGTGATATAGGTTCACTAACAACACCACTACGATATAGTTTTTGATACTTATAAATATCAACTGTACTTTCACCAGATTTTTCACGAGCTTCATTAAATATTCTTTGACGTCTTTTAAGTTCTGATTCTATTGACGCTAAAGAACGTTTTATTTCATTGGCGTCTAAATTAGTTATAGTTCCTGCTAAATGAGGAAGTTTAATGCCTAATTCTTTATTTTCAAAAGCACCAGCTAAGCCTCCACCTTTATAATCAATTAAAATAAATTGAACTTCATAAGGATGATAATTAACTGCCATAGATAGTATATAAGTAATAATAAATTCCGATTTACCACTACCTGTTGAACCAGCTATCAAGCCATGTGGTCCATGAAATTTTTCATGTAAATCTAAGTTTATTTTTTCACCACTTTTACCTATTCCAACAGGCGCTTGTAAAGTTAAAATAGGATTGTTTTTTTGCCATCTATTTAATGAGTTTAACTGTTCTACACGACCAACATTATACATTTGTAAGAAACCATATTTATTTGGTAATGTCTCACTATTATCTTCAATTTCAATATGAATATTAGATAATACTTTAGCGCACTCATACATATTAATTGGTGTATCAAAATCGATTTTAAAATTTAAATTACTGGCATTAAGAACGTTTTCAAATAAATCTGAATTTTTTTCTGATACGTTAATAAAAGCTTTACATTCCGTTGGTAAATTAGATACGCGGTCATTCATAATCAATAGGCCAAAACCTTTGTTTTCTTTCAAAGATAAGATATCTTTGATAACATCAAAACTTCTTGTTGTTTTAATAGAGTCCGTAATAATTAAATAATATGGTGCGATACTAGCTTCACTTTCTTCTCGGTTAGATAGTTCTCGATCTAGATGATAACAAATTTCTTTTATTTCATTATTAGTTGTTCCAAAAAAACGAATTGAACGATCATTACTCCAACAATGTGGCAATATTTTTAAATAATCCCAACTATGTTCATTATTTTTAGAGGTAAAAAGAACAATTTTTAATTCATCATAGCTATGAAAAGTAATTAGTTGTAAAATTAAGCGATCAATATACATTTTATTTAATTTTTTAGTTCCAATAAGGGCTAAAATATTCTTTTCAAATAATGAAATAGTTAACGGTACATCAGCTAGGTTTTTAGGCTCACTCCCAAGCTTAGCAACCATTTCTCTTAAATTATCATCTTCTAAAGAAAAATGTTGTTCAGGATATTCAATATTGATATCCATTGGTAAAATACCAGAACCTAGATTAACAGAAAGAAAGTCATCATCACCAAATTTTCTTTCCCATAAGTTCATTTTACGTTTTAAAATTACTTGCATACATTCTTCAAGCGATAAGTTGTTTTCAGATAAAATTTGACGTTGATTACGAATAGTATCAGCTATTGTTTGACGTTTTGATTCAATATATTGACTATATTTAAATTGTCTTATTTGTTCCTTTTTTTCTCTTCTTTTGTTTTCATAATGATGAGTCAAAGAAGGCCATAAGATTAAACTACCTAACATTGCAAGACAAATAGCAATCGCTGGCATTGATTCGCCCCAAGTACTGTTTTTAGATAAGACATTCATAACAGCTGTGATACCCATTACAGCTGAAGATACACCCATTGTAACCATTGGACCTAAAGTTAACACAATTGGCATATCATCCTCTTTCTCAGGATTAGGTGGTGCATCTATGTGAATTTTTAAAGTTTCTATATTTGTTTTAAAACGTGGTTTTTTATGAAAATAATCATCTTCATTATAAAGTGTAGCATCGATTACATCATCAGGTTCTATAGAGGTATCTAATAAATTATCTATATTAGAAACTTCTTTTTGAGGTTGTTCTTTTAAGAAATTAGGACGACATTTTACAAGATTATCGGGGTTATTAACAATAAGAACAGGGATACTTTCTTCAACAATAACAACAATTTTTAAACCAGCAATAAAAATAACATCGCCATTTTCAAGTGTTTTTTGATTTCGAACACGAACATTATTAACATAAACACCCAAACGACTATTATTATCAGTAACAATAAAGTTCCCAGCATAATAAGCAAGTTTAGCATGAACTTCATCAACACCAGAATTGGCATAGTAAATAGCGTTATCTTGATTATTACCAATACTAATTTCTTGATTTGAACTAATATAATAACGCTTATTTGTTTTATCATAAACAGGTGAACAATAAAGTAATAGATATGTATTATTTTCTTTTATTTTTAATAAATAAAAAGAATATTCTCTTAAATATATAAAATCTTTTTCTTCATTATTTTCTACAACACAAATATCATCATTACTTATTAGGCGCCACTGTCCATCGACTGATTCTATACTTACTAAATTTTGTTCATTGTTATTATCATCATAATCAGTTACCCAATAGTTTCCAACTACTCTATTAGGTAAGATTAAAGTATTTATTTTTGTATTTTTAATCAATGAAACTAACATAAAATCCCATCCTTATTCTTTTTACACTATATTTATTATAACAAAAAATAAGTATTTAGAAAATACTTATTTGTCATTGTTAATTAAAATAATGAAATCCCGAATAAGTATAAATTTAAATTAGGATATCCCGAAATAAAAATAACCCATATATAACCTTGTGTTACAATAATTTTTGT
>CANRJK010000057.1 GCA_947630955.1 uncultured Bacilli bacterium
AGAGCTTATAAAATTTTAAATGAAATGTTAGAAAAAAATATACTTAAAAAAGAAGATAATGGAAAAAACACATATTACGTGTTAAAATAAAATGGATTGTTTTACTATGCATCAATCGTTATGAGTAAAAGTTTTGGATCCCTTCCACATTCAATCCAGATTGATTGATACTCGGAAAATTTATTCGAGTATATAAAAACTACTCTTAGCCACAATTAATTGTGACATGTTGCTTAAATAAAATTTCAAAAAGTATTTGTCATTTAATTTGCTTTCAACATTGCTAATTATTTCATTTACCTTTTTGTTTTTGATTATTTTCATTAGCTTTATAATAACTATAAGCATAATTTAAAACATCTAACATTTCCTGAGATGTCGCCTTACCAAATTCATAAGGTTCAATCTTTCCCTCATTATACATAATTAAACGCATATCATCAAAGCTCATAGCACTTTGCATATTACAATTAGCTACGTAGCTTTTTTCATCGACTTTAATTTTGGTACCAATCCTTTCCCATTTATCGGTTGGTAAGTAAGACGAATGAGTAGTTTTCATTCCTATGTGATTTGAATTTATTCCAACATAGATACTTCCAGCATCATATTTTGGAAAATGATATTCAGTCCATTGCTCTATTTCAGTACTCCAATCTATTCTTTCAAATAAACCTACAAATCCATCATTGTAAACACATACAAAAACTCTACTTACATCTTTTTTTTCGACCTTTTTTACTACTTCTAATTCTTCTCCGGAATTTATACTATTGTATAATTCAACTGCTTTTTGCAAATCTTCCAATAATTGTTTAAGATCTTCCTTTTTCTTTGTTCCTTCCATTTTTCAATTTCCACCTTTCTGAAAGATTGTTTACTATTTTACCATATAAAAGGCAAATGTCAATATTTTTTTAGGCTATTAATTAGTGATTTATCACATTAAAATTTTGTATTTTGAACTATTTCAAATAAATGATTCTAAATTATTTACAAATTTTGAGTTTAGCAGATAATCAGAATATTTATTTAGAAATGTTCCTACATTGATTGTAGCAACTGGAGGTTCTAAAGCAGTAGCCTATTATCTTTAAATGTTTTTAGAGTTAAGTATATTAAAAGAAACTAAAAAAGGCGAACTTTCGAAATATTAAAAAAGCCTGTCTTTGTTGCTGATTCAGGCTTTTATATAGAAGATTATCATAATAATCCGGGATATCCTGGGGGATTCGTTAAACGAAGGGGCACTTCTTCTAACATAAAAAATTTATTAAAAACTATTTTCAATTTTTGGGGATAAGTAAAGGTAGTCTTTCACACGAAATAAGAGGAAAACAAAAGAGCAAAATATGACTTATGCTTATATTTATACACTTAATTGCATAAAACTTTAGCCGAAATGACAGACGAGGAAAAAATAATAGACCTGATAATAGAACAAGTGTCACCGATGAATTTATTAACTGGTATAAACTAAATTATGAAGATAGTAAAAAATTAGTCATGATATGATAATTAATAATATATAAAAAAATGCACTTATAAACTAACAATAAGTTAAAGTGCATTTTTATTATTTTATCTTTTTATTCCGACAGATTGATTTGGATAATCTTCGCTTTGAACGATTGTTTCTTCCATTATGATTTCATTAGGTTTAACAACATTTTCACCATTTTTACGAAATTCATATCGTCTTTCACTTTCAATACCCTCAGCCAACATAGAAAGTAATTCTTTAGCAACTTCTTCACCTTTTGCATTTATTGCTTGTTGTAATAATTCAACTCCACCTAAAGCCTCAATTGTTTCAGGTGAATAAATTTGTAACCAATCTGGTACTGGATAATTATTTCGTCGATAAGAAAATAAATTACTCATTTGATCAACTACTTTAGAATCAGCCTTTTGTAGTGTGTTATCTTCTTTAACTACGGAAATACCCTGTAATGTACTTTTAGCACAATCTTTTGTCCACTTCATGGTTTCAAGTGCATCTTTTGGACCAAGAGCTTCAATCATTTCTACTAGTTCTGATGAAAATAAAGTTTTATAATTTTTAAGAATAGGATTTATTTTTTCTTTCAATTCATGGCTATAAAACTGTGTACTAAGCGCTAAACCAACAGCTTTAATCCATCCACCAGTATTAAATGTTGACCAGTGACCACTAGTTGACGAAAGAAAATTTATATGTTTTATTCCTTCTTTTTCATTTTGCAATCTGGCACTTAGAGCAGCAAGGCTCTCTGGTAATAAAGCGTACTCTGTCATGCCAAAAAGGCTATTATATTCACTTAATCTCCATTCTTTTGAAATACATCCTGATGATTCAAGTTTATTATAAGCTGATAACAAACCATTTTTGGAATCGATTTCTACTGCTATTCCATCTTTATCGTGTCCACTTTGAGCTGTTGGTCCATGGTAGAAATCAAAAGTTGGATAATTTTCTCTAGTACAAATCATTGACATGGTCGCACCATAATAACCAATTTGTCTTTTTTCAGGATAAGCATCTTTTTCTAGGCCAAAAAAGCCATATCCTCCAAATGAATCAATTTCTTCTTTAGGAACACTTTCTATTAACTTTATATTAGCTGTATCTTTAAATAACATATATTCATGTTGAATTTCTGATGAATAATCTTCCGTTATCTGTGTTGCTGTATGATAACCTACTTTAAAACCTTTAACACCAACTAAGTAATGATATAATAACTTAACAGGCATACTTTCATATGCTTCAAATTGTCCTGATAAAAAGGCATTTCCTGATTGTTTAGAAGCTTCATCTTTTTCTTTCCACCATTCATAAGCACTACTAAGTGGCTCTTTTTTTACAAATGATGGCATTTCTTCTAATGTTTTACCTAAAATACTAGCTCTCTTTTTATATTCTAATTCAGAAATATCATGCATTGAAATATAACCATCTTCATCGATAGTTCTATATAATTGTGGCTGATTAGATTCATCATAATAAACATTAGTCACTTGAAAATCACCTTGTCGTCGTCCAAAACCAATTAACCTTCCAATATCAAAATCAGCTTTCAAATACTCGCTAGGGTTTTGCATATCATCTTTAAATTTTTCAGTACCTACATTTATATTTACACATTCTTTTAATTTATTAATATCTAAAGCTTCCCATTCTGGATATTGTTTGCCACCTTTAATCTCATCAGTTTCTACTATACACATTTTATAAGGTTTGCCTTCTTCAAAACCTTTTGATATTCCAACTAAAATCTTCATGTGGTATCACACTCCTAAACAAATAAAATTATAAGTAGTTATTTATTAATAACATCCCTATCTAATAAATATCATAATTTTTCTTGCATTTAAATATTTTTTAGTTATTTTACAAAATAAATGACAGCAAATTTACATATCCCATTTATTAGGAAAATTTTTTATTAATAATTAC
Source organism: uncultured Bacilli bacterium (assembly GCA_947630955.1). Lineage (GTDB taxonomy): Bacteria > Bacillota_I > Bacilli_A > RF39 > UBA660 > UBA5578. Next base: position 3,440 of record CANRJK010000057.1, read on the forward strand.
GAATTTTTCCTTTTAAATCATTAAAATAAAGGAGCAAATAATCTTAAAATTGCTTGCCATAAAGATTTTATAAAACCTGTTTTAATATCTTCATTACCCAGTTTTTGACTATCTTTAAAAGTATCGTCAAAATCTTTATATACATCTTTAATAGCCTTTACATTTTCCATATAAATACCATTTTCAAAATGAAGATATAAACTTCTATAATCTAAGTTTATTGTACCTACTACTGCTCTAATATCATCTGATAAAAATACTTTTGAATGAATAAACCCTTTAGTATATTTATATATTTTTACACCATTTTCATGTAACACTTTAAAAAATGAAGCTGTTTGAGTATAAACTATTTTTTTATCTGGAATACCAGGGACAATTATTCTAACATCTACACCTCTTTTAGCAGCTCTACAAAGAGAATTAACCATGTCCGTATCAATAATTAAATAAGGTGTCATTATATATAAATATTTCTTAGAACTATTAATCATATTGATATAAACATCTTCTCCAATTAAATCTTTATGAAGTGGCGCAACACCATAAGGTATAACATAACCTTTGTTTTCCCTGTTAGAAAAATCATATTTAAATTTTAGAATATCCTTATCTTCATCTATGTTAGCATTCCATAAAGTTAAAAACATAACTGTTAAATTCCAAATAGCATCCCCAACAATTTTGATACCGTTATCTTTCCAAACACCTAACCAACTATTAACATTTATATATACATCACTTAAGTTAACACCACCAGAAAAGGCAACTTTACCATCAATGATAGTTATCTTTCTATGATCTCTATTATTCATAAAAATACCTTTAAATGGGCTTAGTTTGTTAAAAGGAATACATTTTATATTATATTTAGCTAGTTCTTTAGAATAATTTGGAGCAAGTAAAGCAATACTTCCCATATCATCATATAATATTCTAACATCGACTCCTTGACTTGCTTTTGCTTTTAATATATCTAAGATACCATTCCACATAACTCCTTCATTAATAATAAAATATTCCATAAATATAAATTTTTTAGCTTGTTTTAATTCTTTTAATAATTCTGGATAAAACTTCTCACCAAAATTATAATAAGTAATATCATTATTAGTACTCAAAAAATAGTCAGTTCTATTTAATAAATATTGAATATTATCTAAATTTTTATCATCTATCTCTTTATTTAATTTCATATCTTGAACTAGATATTTTTTATATTTTTTTTCATGTTCAAATATCTTTTTTAATAACTTATTTTTAGAATAATTTCTTCCTAATGTAATCAATAAAACTGTACCAAATATTGGGAATATTAAAATTAGTATAATCCATGGTAAGTCATTAGAAAGCCTTGTACTTTCTTTCAATATACCTAAAACAATTAAGACACTTATAATACTATAAAATAATGTTATTATACCAAGATATTTATAGAAAAATAGCCTTATAAGAATAGCAAAGCCAAATTGTAAAATAACCCCTAATAAGACAAAGAATCCTCTTTTTATTGCAACAGCCATAATCTAACTCCTTTAAAATGTATTTTTATCTTTTAATAATCTAGATAAGTTTTCATTTTATTATATTCATTTAAAACATCACTATCAGCTTCATTAAATTTAGCTGAATAAGTTTGTAAACTACCAGTTGGTTTAAGACATAAATTAGTTAACGTTAAATAATCTTCATAAAAATCTTTTAAATCATCATAAGCATCTTCTAAATCATCAGGTGGATTTTTCATATTGCGCATCAATCTATTAATCTCATTTTGATTAGCTTCTACGTCATCTTTTAATTCTATAAAATTTGAATCACTAAATAAAGAAGTTAAAGAATCATTAAAGTCATCATTGAAAATTCCATATTTTTTGGTATATTTATCAGTTTCAACATCACTTTTTTCCCATATGGTATTAGACCATACTTTTTTTATTTGATTACCACATTTTTCAGCTTGAGCAGAGCCTGTCATCATTTTATAAGTAATAGTGTTTAAATCTTCTTTATATTTTTTATTAGCTTTTCGTTCTTGTTTTTCTTCACTATATTCAAGTAATAAAATAACTGCTAAAACGAGAAAAACTATAACTACAAATGATATAATACCAATAATAATTTTTTTCTTAGAACTAATATTTTTTACTTCTTTTAATTCATCGTTTTGGGATTGTTTATTTTCACTATAATCAACAGGGCAACCACATTTACTACAAATTTTACCATTTTTTCTAATAGTTGCGCCACATTCTTTACAAACTCTTTTTGACATTTGTAATTCATACCCACAATGAACACATTTTAAAGCTTTATCTGATATATCTTCGTTACAGTTTGGACATTTAATAATTGCCATTTTAAATCACACCACTTTCAAATAAATTAAATTCTATTTACTTTATATTATCATATTTTTATATTTAATAGTTAATGTTATTTCTTATAATTAATTTTCTTCTTCAATTAATGAACTATCTCCTGTCTTATAATCAATTTTAATACCAGGTTGAACATTATAAATAAAGACATTAAATTTAAAATCTTGTCCTTTATCTTCAATAGATTCAGCTTCTATAAGGACACCTTTAGCTAGTAAATTATCACCATCATATATTGGCGTTACACGATATAAAACATGTTTTTTTGTTTGACTAACATAAGATGATACTTCATTTTCAAATGGTAACATACCAATAGTATTCATATAACGCGTACAGGTAATTAAATTTTTAGGATTAGCGTTTTCTCCTGCTAACTGATAACCAATTAAATGACATCTATTATATAAATATTTACCATCAACGATATCATACTTAACAGTATGCCATCCACTTGGCTTTATCATTCCAATTGAACCACGTTTTTCTGTTGGCATAATCTCTATCCCAATCTTAGCTACAGCTATACCACAACGTCCTAATGTATCAAGCGAACTATATTTTTCTAGTGGTTCTAATGTCAAGTCATCTTGATCAAAAAAGGGGTCGTTATTATTAATAACAACATATGGATTACCATGATAATCAGGAATATCCTTTAACTGATAAGATTCTTCTATTTGTTTTTGATTATTATCATCAACAATGTCATTCACATAGTCATTAATATTATCTTTATAAAAAAGGACTACCGTTAAAATTAAAATAGTTGTTAATGTTGAATAAAATCTTTTACGATATTTAAAATATATTTTTTTCATACTTCACCTAATATAATTATATCATGTTCATCTCCTTTAGTATAAAAAATTTAAATAATTACGAAAAAAGCAGCTTTACTGCTTTTTCAGCGTCATTAATCTTCTACTTAAAACAAATATTGAAACTGAACTAGTAACAAATATCAGAAGAAAAATAATAATTTCATCTGAAGTTTCTGGGTTTTCAATACCAACATTTTCCGTTTTTTCTTTTTCATTAGAACTTGGTATTGTATTTTCCTCTGTCTCATTAAATCCTGGAAGTGTATTTTCCTCTATTTCATCGAATCCTGGAAGCGTATTTTCTTCTATTTCATCAAATCCTGGTAAAGTATTCTCTTCATTTTTCTCTGTAAATAAACTTTCTTGAATTGGTTCAGGCTCTTTTCTAGGTCTACCTCTTCTT
>CANRJK010000058.1 GCA_947630955.1 uncultured Bacilli bacterium
TTTAGATCAAAAGAAAAGCCTAATTTCAATAAAAATTAAACTTTTTTCTTTTCTTCAACTGTCAAACTCGGGTTATAGCACATAAAAAAGGCTAAAAAAAGAAAAAACTTTAATTTTTAAAGTTTTTCTTATCATTTAATTTTGATTTTAACATTGTTGCTCTATAATATTGATTATCTAAAGAATATAAAGAAATATCTAGAGAAATTTTTTTATTGTTAATAAAAGTAACATCGCAGCCATATATATTTTTATTGTATGTTTTTATTTTATCTAAACAAAGCCAACAATTATTATTATTTCTAATTGAAGAAGTTGGAAAAAAAATTAAATTTCTTGATTCTTCTATAATAATTGGAAATTTAGATTTAATTCCTGTTAAATATTTAGTTCCTTCACAACGACCACGATATGAACTTCCATAAAATTTACAATTCTTTTCTATTATCTTGTTGCTATTTTGATTAACAATATATTCCTCTTCCTTTTCATATACTTTAGATATGCCATTATCTATTGGAATAATAGCGATAGTATCAATATTAATCTCATAATCTTCGATCATATTATCCCCCCTCTGTTCGTTTTGAACAAACCTCTTATACACCTTTTTGTTGTCAAAATTTATCAAATTTTGTCATCGTTCGACATTTTTTTTAATTTTAATAGAAAAAACAAAAAAAGAACATTTAAAATAACTCTGTTCTTTAAAAATTATTATTAATATGTTCTTATTGGTAAGATTAATTGTAAAAGATTACTTCCTTCAGCATCATCAATAATGATAGGTTTAATCTCACCATTAAACTTAAGAGCAATATTTTCACATTCAAATACTTTAATTGCATCCATCATATATTTTGAAGAGAAAGATATTTTAATATTTTCTTTTACTTTTTCTAATAATTCTACTTTTTCTTCAACATTTCCTATCTCAGGAATATTTGAAGATATAATCAAATATTTATCTTTAGTTTCTAATTTTATAATATTTTTTTCTTCTTCATTAGTTAATAAAGAAGCACGGTCAATAGCGCTATAAAAACTATCTAAATTTACTTTAATAATTAAACTAAATTCTTTTGGTATTAATTTCGTTGTATCTGGATAAGTTCCATTTATTAATCTAGACATTACTGTTATATTATCCATATTAAAAATAATCTTATTATTAAAAATATGAATTTCTAAATTATCTTCATCATTATTTAATAATTTTACAACTTCTATTAAATTACGAGAAGGAACAATAATATCTGTATCCCCTACTTTTAAATTTTCTAATTCAATTTCTTTACTAGCTAAACGATAAGAATCAGTTGCTGTAAAATTTAATTTATTCTTAGATATTTTAAAATTAACACCCGTTAGAACAGGACGTGATTCTTGAGTTGATGTAGCAAAAATGGTTTGATTTATCGTTTTTTTAAATAATAATTGATTTAATATTATTGGATCTTGACTAAATTCTAAATCTAAATTAGGAAATTCACTAACATTATTACAATTTAATTTAAATGATGAAGTATCAGTTGTTATTAAAATTTGAGAATCAATAACTTCTTCAATATTTATTAATTCATTATTTAATTTTCTTACTATGTCATATATATATCTTCCAGAAATTACCATTTCTCCAAGTTCTTCAATTTTTTCGATTTTATCTTTTGAAATAAAAGTTTTTATAGCAATTTCATTATCTGTGCTCATTAAATATAAACCATCTTTTTGTAAATCAAATTTAATACAATTTAAGATTGGTATTAAATTTTTATTTGATATTCCTTTTATTACATAATTTAAATGTTCTATTAAAATTTTTTGTTGTATTTTTAATTTCATATTAACCTCTTTTCTTATAATTAAATATATATATATTATTATTATTAATGTGCATAATGTGTATAACTTTATTTTAACGTTGATTTATAATGCTAAAAGCTATGTGCATAAAATGTTCATTATTTTTACTTTTGAACATTATTTTATTCTATTTATGATTTTTTGTATTTCATTATTAAGTGCTTCATCTTTTAATATTTCATTTTTAATTTTATCAACAGCGTGCATAACAGTGGTATGATTTTTTCCACCAAATTCCATCCCTATTTTAGTTAAATTTTCTTCTAAATAAACACGGCATATATACATAGCTATTTGTCTTGGTATTGCGATATTGTTTGTTTTCTTCTTACTTTTTAAATCTTCAGGTGTAATGTTATAATTATCACTAACTAGTTGGACAACTTGATCCATTTTATTTTTAGCAACAATTCTTTTAACAAAAAAATCTTTTAAAGCTTCAACCGCTAAATCTAAAGTTATATCTTCCCCATTCATTATGGTTGCGTATGCATAAACTCTTGTTATAGCGCCTTCTAATTTTCGTATATCCCCTACACAGTTACTAGCAATATATTCTTTAACGTCATTTGGGAATTTATTCTCAAGTTCTTGTTGTTCTATTTTTTTATTTAAGATGTTCATTCTAAGTTCGAATTCTGGTGGTAAAATATCAATTTGTAAGCCCCAATTAAATCTTGTTTTTAAACGTTCTTCTAACTTCTTTATATCATCTGGTGATCTATCTGATGATATAATTATTTGTTTTTTATTATTGTAAAGTTCATTAAAAGTATTGAAAAATTCTTGTTGTGCACTAGTAGCTCCTACTAAATTGTGTATATCATCAATAATTAAAACATCAATATCGCGATATTTATTTTTAAATAACTTTATTGCTTCTCTATTATTATCATTTGAATTTTTACGACATATTTCTACGAAATCAGAGACAAATTTATCACAAGGAATATATAAGACCTTCTTATGACTATTTTCAGTAATATAGTTACCAATAGCGTGCATTAAATGTGTTTTTCCAAGACCACTAGAGCCATAAATAAATAAAGGATTATACATATTACCAGGTTGTTCAGCTACAGCTAAAGCACTAGTTGCCGCAAATTTATTACTATTACCTATAATAAAATTTTCAAATCTTTGTCTAGGGTCTAAGTTTGTTTCAAATTTTTCGTTTGGAATTCCTATTTCATCAGTATCAATAAAAATATTGTTTTCTAATTCTTCTTCAATATAAAATTCGAATTTAAAATTAGAGCCCGTTAATTCAGTAAAATTTTCTTCAATTAAATCAATATAATTATTAGTTAGATTTTTTTTATGGACAATAGATGGTACTAATACTTTTGCTTTGTCATCTTTTAAATAAACTAATTTTGATTCAGAAAACCAAGTTTCATAAGAAATATCATTCATCTGCCCTTTTATTTTTTTCAAAAAAGAATTCCAAATACTTTCAAGATCCACAATATCACCTACTTTCTCACAATTAATCTACCTATATTCTACACTATTTAGCTTAAAAATTAAAGAAAAATATGTGTAAATATAATAAAAATAGTTATGCACAAGATTTGAACATTAAATTCATAATAAAATTTAATAGATAACATACTTTTGCACATTTTTGTGGATTTCTAAATCACATTTTTAATTTTTTGTTGATTGATTATCGACAATTTTGTGCATAACTATTAAAAATATTAAAGATAAACATAAATTTTAAATAAAAAATGTGGATAACTATGTTGATAAGTACTTAACAATCTTTTTTGAAGAAAAATAAAAAATTGTTTGACAAATATATAAAAAAAATATATAATCTATAAAGCAAGCAGGAGAGTAGTATATTGGAGGTGGAACAATGAAAAGAACTTATCAACCAAATAATCATAGAAAAAGTAAAAAAATGGGTTTTATGGCTCGTATGAAAACAAATATTATTAATAGAAGAAGAAAAAAAGGTCGTAAAGTATTATCTCATTAATATTCCACTGATAGATCAGTGGATTTTTTATATAAAGGAAGATTGGTATGAAAAAAAGAAATATTTTAAAAGAAAGCTTTGAATTTAATCGTATAATTAGTAGTTACGAACCATATAGATATAAAGACTATATTATATATTTAGAAAGAAATAATAATTCTGATTATAAATTTGGATTTTCTATCGGAAAAAAAGTTGGTAATGCTGTAACAAGAAATAAATTAAAAAGACAAATAAAAGCTATCGTTGATAAAAAAGACTATCAAAATAATTTTAATTGTATTATAATAGTAGGCAGAGGAATTTTAATGCGAAGTTTTAAAGAAATGGAAGAAAATTTATTAAAAGCTTTTGAACATTTAAAAATATATAAGGAGGAAAATGATGAAACAAAAAAATAGTAAGAAGTTTATTTTTCTATTGCTTATAATATTTCTTTTAACAGGATGTACAAAGAATTTAACTGATCCATCAGGAAAAGTAGTTAAAAATGAAAAAACTGGACAAGTATTACCATCAAATATTATGTGTGCACCAACGGATGAAGATAACTTAAAATTATATCGTGAAAATAAGAAAGCTTTAGAGAAAAAATATGCTGAACAATTAGAAGATGGTGACATCAGTAAAAAAGAGTATGAGAAAAAAGTAAATAAAATAGTTGATGTCGATAAGTTAGTTTCTTGTGAAAAATTTAAAATAACTAATGGTGGTTATGAAGGTATTTGGAATACCATTTTTATAAAACCATTGACTTGGTTAATTATTAAAATAGGGGAGTTAGTTAAAAATTATGGTTTAGCTATTATTTTAACAACTTTATTAATTAGAGGTGTTATGTATCCTTTAACTTTAAAAACAGCTAAACAATCAGAAAATTTGAAAAAAGCTAACCCAGAATTACAAAAATTAGAAAAAAAATACGCTAAAAGAAACGATGAACAAGCTATGATGCAAAAGAGTACTGAGATGATGCAGATATATAAAAAATACAATATTAATCCATTATCTGGTTGTCTATTTGGTATTATTCAAATTCCTTTATTCTTTGCTTTTTATGAAGCTTTATATCGTTTGCCAGCTTTATTTGAAGATAAATTTTTAGTTTTTGGTATGTCAATGTCACCAATGAAAGCTATATCATCTGGAAATCTTATTTATCTTATATTACCAATATTAGTATTTGTAGTAACTTATTTTTCATTTAAATTAAATAGTGGTGCAAGTATGAATAATGAACAAGCAAAACAGATGAAATATATGACTATTTTTATGATTATTATGATTGTTATTATGTCATTTTCAATGTCTGTAGCGATTGTTATTTATTGGATAACAAATAGTACATTTACAATTGTTCAAAATTTGATAGTTAAAAGGAGTAAGTAAGATGATTAAAGTATATAAGTATGAAGGAAAAGATGAAGAAGAATGTTTAACTAACTGCATAGAGGAGTTAGATGTTTATAATTGTGATTTGTTAATTCATAATTATGAAGATGAAGATAAATTTTCGATTGAAGTAATTAAAAAAGAAGAAGTAATTCAATTTATAAAAGAATATTTAAAAGAAGTATTAACAAAAATGAATTTAGAAATAAATTTAGAAGTACGAGAAGAAGAAAATATTTTTAATGTTACAATGGTTTCTAATAACAATCCTATACTAATAGGTAAAGAAGGAAAAAATCTGGATGCTATACAATTTTTATTACGTCAAACAATAAATAATCAAACCGGATTTGATGTTAAAGTAAATTTAGATGCTTCAAATTATCGTGCAAAAAAAATAAAAAATTTTGAATATCAAATAAAAAATATTGTTCGTGAAGTACAAAAAACAAAAACTGATACTAAGCTTGATCCTATGAATTCTTATCAACGAAGAATAGTTCATTCTTTACTAAGTAATTTTAGTAATGTTACAACTGAAAGTGTTGGAGAAGAACCAAATCGTTGTGTAGTTATTAAATATATTGGTGATTAAAAAGAAAATTAATTTTTTCTTTTTTTACTATATATTAAATTTATTATTTGATAAAATGATATTAGGAGTGATAAAATGACATTTATAGATAAATTGAAACAAAGAGCTAAAAAAGAAAAAAAGAAAATCATTTTACCAGAAACAATGGATGAAAGGGTTATAAAAGCAGCTAAAAAAATAAGTGAAGAAAAAATAGCTGACATTATTTTAATAGGTCAGCCAACTATAAAAATTAGTATGCCAAATGTAGAAATTATTGATCCATTAACCAGTTCTTTAACTAATCAATTGATTGATGAATTATATAAATTACGTAAAGATAAAGGAATGACTATGGAAGAGGCCAGAAAATTAATACTAAGTGATTATATGTATTATGCCTGTATGATGGTAAAACTTGGTTATGCTGATGGAATTGTTAGTGGTGCTTGTCATTCAACAGCTAATACTTTAAGACCAGCCTTACAAATAATAAAAACTAAGGATAATGTAGAATTAGTTTCGGCTTTCTTTTTAATGATTATACCTAATTGTGAATATGGTAATCATGGCGTTTTTGTTTTTGCTGATTCTGGCTTAGTACAAAATCCAACTTCATTAGAACTTGCAACTATTGCAGCTAGTAGCGCTGAAAGTTTTCATTTATTGACGGGTGAAGAACCAAAAGTGGCGATGTTATCACATTCAACAAAAGGAAGCGCTAAACATCAAGATGTTGATAAAGTTATTGAAGCTACTAATATTGCTCGAAAGAAATATCCGCATTATGCCATTGATGGTGAACTACAATTAGATGCTGCTATTGATATAGATGTTGCAAAAAGTAAGGCACCAAATAGTTCTGTTGCTGGATACGCCAATGTTTTAATTTTTCCTGATTTAGATGCTGGTAATATAGGTTATAAACTTGTTCAAAGGTTAGCAAAAGCTGAAGCATATGGACCAATTACTCAAGGAATACGAGCTCCTATTAATGATTTATCTAGGGGATGTAGTGTTGATGATATCGTTGGTGTAGTAACAATTACATGTGTTCAAGCAATTGAAAGTAGGTGAGTTATGGAAGAACGTGTTATTGGAAATGAAAAATTAGAAGACGATGGAATTTTGGATAACAGTATTCGTCCTGAAGTTTTAGAGGAATACATCGGTCAAACGGAAGTAAAAGAAAATATTCATGTATTTATTGAAGCGGCAAAAATGC
>CANRJK010000059.1 GCA_947630955.1 uncultured Bacilli bacterium
GCCCGTCAAACAGATCATACTTTAATATTTATACATAGACGCATTGTGTATCGGAGGAGATATTTATGAAATTAAGTAATATAAATAAGGAAGCTATCAAAAAAGCAGGACGAAAACTAGCAGGGGTTCTTACAATGATATCTGTTTTATCTTTACCAATTTCTTTAACAGGTTGTGGTGGAAAAAAGGCAGATGAAACCTCAAACGAAGAGCAATCTACTGAGGCTGAAGTTATAATTGAAAATAATGAAGAAGTAGCTAATGAAAATTCAGAGATGAAAACAGAACAACCACCAAGCAATAGTGAAAGTGAGAATTGGTGGAATGATTTTGTTAAAGAAAACTGGAATGATATTAGTAGCAAGATTAATAATGATAATAAAGACGAGTTTGATGCAGCTTTAAAAGTTTTTAATATCGAATATTTAAATGAGAATGACAAAGAAGTTTTACTTAATTATTATTCTAAAGGTATTGATGTTGAAAGTGAATTGAATAAAGCTTACAATATTTTATCACAAATGCGTGAATATAATATTCATGCTGATGAAATTTATCCAACTAGTAGTTTATTAGTTTCTGAAAAAGATAAAGTTATAATTGAAACTTTAGAATCATATTTAAAAGAAGTAAAAAATAAAGATACATCAAAAGAAAGAGTAGAAGAAATATTTAATAAAATAAAAGCCTTTTCATTAGGTAAAGGTAAAATAGCTGTTGTAGTTGGTGAAAAAATTGTTGATGTAGCCCAAATTGATTTATCAAAAGGAGCTATTATGCTTTCTGAAAATGTTATGGAAACAATTTCGGTTTTATGTCAAAATATTATATCAGAAGAACAACGTGCAGAGTTAGATAATAGTTTAAGAAATAAAGATGATTTAGCAGCTATTCAAGCTATTATGATTGAAAATAACGCTCTTGCATCAGTTAATAATTCGAATGAAGAAGTTGATGATGATACTTTAAATATGATAAAAGAGATGCGTGATATAGTAGCTTCTGAAGTTAAAGATATGGGAGTAACTAAGGAAGAAGCTAATGCATTATTTACTATTGCTAATATTGATTACTTTATGGATTCAAAAGCTAGTAATAATGTCTTTAAAAAATTATATGAAGATGAACAACTTAATATTAATACATTATTCTATTACGCAGAAAGCGCTGTTGAAAAAATTGAAATGTATAATTTAACAGCTAAAGACTTATATGATTATGGCCATTTTTTCATCGATTCTAAAACCGACATTATTTCTGTTCGGGCTTTAGTTGAATGTGTTTCTAATCTTCGTTCTGGCGATACTAATAAAGTAAATGAAAGTGTAGCATTTATAAAAGGATATACTCAATACTCATCTAAAACAGTAATATCTTATACTGAAGATGGTAGTGAGAAGAAGTTAGATAAAAATGCTTTAAATAAGGGTGGAAATCAAGTTGTTAACTGGATTACATATTATGCATTAATTAATAATAAATCAATTATAAATAATGATCAATTAGTGTCTGATTTAAAAACATTGGTCGATGGAACAGCTGATGGATTTAATCCATATTATGATATTGTATTGATGATGACAGAGTATTGTGCTGAAAATAATATTGCTGTATTTGATTATAATGTAGGAACATATAAATTAGAAAAATAAAAATGTCTAAATAGGCATTTTTTTTCTTTGTAACTATATTATTATGTTATAATAAAGAATAAGGAGTGATATTATGAAATTATACAATACATTAACGCATCGTATTGAGGATTTTAAGCCACATAATGATAAAGAGGTTACTATTTATACTTGTGGGCCAACTGTTTATCATTATGCTCATATAGGCAATTTAAGAACTTATATTTTTGAAGATGTTTTGGAAAAAACTTTAAATTTATTAGGCTATAATGTCAAAAGATGTATGAATATCACTGATGTTGGTCATTTAAGTAGTGATTCTGATTCTGGTGAAGATAAGATGTTAAAAGGCGCTAAAAGAGAACATAAAAGTGTTTTAGAAATTGCTGATTATTATACGGAAGCTTTTAAGAAAGATTGTGAAGCCTTAAATATTAAATGGCCAGAAATTGTTTCTAAAGCAACAGATAATATTGATGAATATATCAAGATAATTACTAAATTATTAGCTGATGGTTATGCATATATAGCTGGTGGTAATGTTTATTTTGATACATCTAAACTTAAAGATTACTACGTTTTAACAAATCATAAAGAAGATGAGATGGTAGTGGGGGTTAGAGCTGGTGTTGAGGCTGATGATAATAAGCGTAATCAAGCAGATTTTGTTTTATGGTTTACGAAATCAAAATTTGATGATCAAGAATTAAAGTGGGATAGCCCTTGGGGATATGGATATCCTGGATGGCATATTGAATGTTCTGGTATTAGCATGAAGTATTTAGGAGAATATCTCGATATTCATTGTGGAGGAGTTGACAATATCTTCCCACATCATACTAATGAAATTGCTCAATCAGAATCTTATTTGGGACATCCTTGGTGTCGTTATTGGGTTCATGGAGAGCATTTATATGATGAAAGTGGGAAAATGGCTAAAAGTAAGGGAGAATTCTTAACAGTTTCTCTATTAAAAGATAAAGGATATAATCCTTTAGTATATCGTTTCATGTGTCTAAATTCTCATTATCGTAAATTACTTGTTTTTTCATATGACGCTTTAGATAATATGGTACAAGCTTATGATAAGTTAAAGAAAAAAATTAGTAATTTAGGTCAAAAAGAAGATGAAACAAATACCGATAAATTTTTACAAGCCTTTATGGATGCTTTAAGTGATAATTTAAATACGTCACTTGCTATAACAATTTTATACGATGTATTAAAAAGTGATTTAACAAACGAACAAAAAAGATATTTAGTAAGACGTTTTGATGAAGTATTATCTCTTGATTTACTTGCTAGTGAGCAAAATGCTATTGATAATGAATTGATATCTTATATTGAAAAACAAATAAATCGCCGTAATCAGGCTAAAAAAGATAAGGATTATGCTTTAGCGGATCAAATAAGGGAAGAATTAGAAACTAAAAACATTATTTTGATTGATACTAGAGAAGGAACAAAATACGAGGTTAAATAAATATGGATTTAATTATATTAAGTGGGTTATTGATCATAACTTTTGGTATTTCAATAGGCTCTTATCTTAAATTACTTACTACTTATAATAAATACAAGAAAATAGATAATGTTAAGTCTGTTAGTGGTTGTGAAGTAGCTGATAAAATATTGGAAAATAATAATTTAGAGAAAGTTTATGTTGTTGAAATAAAGGGTGATTTAGAAGATCACTTCGATACCAATCGTAATGTAATTAGATTATCATCTCATGTGTTTCATCAAACTTCTTTATCAGCTTTAGTTGTAGCTGCAAATCAATGTGCGAAAGCTATTAAAAATAGGCGAAAATCAGTATTATTAAAAATTAATAACTTACTTGAACCTATAGTTAAAGTTATTATTTATTTAAGTTATATTATTTTTGTATTTGCTATTATCACCCATTCAAAATCTTACTTAACTTTAGCAGTTCTAATAATGTTTTTTACAGTTTTATTCCATTTATTTAGTTTAAAAATAGAAGATGAGATTGCAAATCGAGCAAGTTTAGAGTTAAAAAAAGGTAAGTTAATTGATAAAAATGAATATGATGATGTTAAAATACTAATGAAAAGTCTATCATTAAAACCATTAGCTTCTTTAGTAACATTAATTGTAAGTTTAATAAATAATTTTTTTAGAAGATAAGATGTTTAAACATCTTTTTCTATTATGTTTTCCTTTATTTTTACTATAATATTTAGTATAATTATGAATGGAGATGATTCTATGCATTCTTTGAAAATAAAAGATTTATCTGTTTGTATTGATAATAAAATTATTTTAAATAATTTTAATTTAGAAATTAAAAGTGGTGAGGTACATGCGATAATGGGCCCAAATGGAGCTGGTAAAAGTACTTTATCAAAAGTAATTATGGGTGATGAAAATTATAAAGTTATAAATGGTGATATTTTATTTGATGATGTCAGTATTTTAAATATGAGTGTTGATGAGCGATCACATCTTGGTATTTTTCTTGCTATGCAGTCGCCAATGGAAATTGAGGGCGTTAGTAACGCTGATTTTTTAAGGACAGCTGTTTTTAGTAAAGATCAAGATAATTTTAAATTACTTTCTTTTATTAAAGAATTAGAAAATACAGCTGATAAATTAAAAATAAATCGCGATTTTATTCATCGTGGTGTTAATGAAGGCTTTAGTGGTGGTGAAAGAAAGAAAAATGAAGTATTACAGATGTATATGTTAAAGCCAAAGATTGTTTTATTAGATGAAATAGATTCAGGACTAGATGTCGATAGTTTAAAAATCGTTGGTCAAAATATTACATCTTATCAGAAAGATTCAAAATGTGCTATTTTGGTTATTACTCATTATCAAAGATTATTAGATTATATCAAACCTGATTTTGTTCATATTATGGTAAATGGAACTATTGTTAAAAGTGGTGATAGCTCCCTAGTTAAAGAAATTGAGAAAAATGGTTATGAAAAAGTTGAGCAAAAAAGTGAAATAACTAGTACTTGTATAGTGAAGGATATTTTAAATAATGAATAAGATATTAATAGATAAAGAAGTTATTGAACAAAAAATAGTTTCAAATAAGATAGTAGTAGAATCTGTCCCTTGTGCAAGCTTTTTTGGTATTACAAAAGTAAAAATAAAGGTTTTAAAAAGTTGTAATTTGTGGATTGATTACATTTTAGATGATAATAGATTAGATGTAACAATTGATATTAACGATAAAGTTACCTTAAATTTATATGAATATAAAAAAGGGGATAAGGGAAAAGTAAGGTGTACTTTTAATATTGGTGAGAAAAGTATCGTTAATATTGAGAAATTCGGTGAAGTTAAAAATATTAAAGAAATGATTATTACTAATTTAAATGGTAGTGGTGCTACATTTAACTATAATTTTAAGTCTATTTGTTGTGAAAAAGAGACATATGATTTTGTTATTAGACATAATTGCCTTAAAACAGTAAGTAATATTAAGAATAATGCGGTTAATATTTTAGATGGAAAAATTAGTTTTCAAGTATCAAGTTATGTTCCAAATAAAATGAAAGAATGTGTAGTTAATCAATATAATCGTATTATAAATTTAACAGATAATAAGTGTGAGATTAGACCTAATTTATATATTGACGAATATGATGTAGTTGCCAATCATTCAGCTTTAATAGGGGGATTTAATACTGATGAAATTTTTTATCTTCAATCACGTGGTTTATCTAAAGAAGAGGCTAATAAACTTTTAATAACTGGTTTTTTACTTAGCGATTTAAATAGTAAAATTTTAACAAATAAAATTAAAAAGAAAATAAAAAGATTTTGGAGGTGATTTATGCATAGAGAAGATTTTGAACTTTTAAAACAAGATATTATTTATTTTGATAATGGGGCAACCACTTTAAAACCTCGTCTTTTAGCTGATGAAGTTAGTGATTATTATAATAATTATAGCGCTAATGCTCATCGTGGTGATTATGATCTTAGTTTGAAAGTTGACGAAAATTTTGAAAAAAGCCGTTTTTTGATAGCTGATTTTATTGGGGCTGATAGTAATGAAGTAATTTTTACTAGTAACACGACTGATTCTTTAAATAAAATTGTCTTAGGATATTTCAATTATTATTTAGAAGAAGATGACGAGGTTTTGATAACTAATAGTGAGCATGCATCTAATGTTTTGCCTTGGTTTGAATTAGCTAAAAAGAAAAAAATTAAAGTTAATTATATTGAACTTACTGATAATCATCATGTTACACTTGATAATTTGAAAAAGAGTATTACAAGAAAAACAAAAGTTATTTCTCTAGCCTACATAACTAATGTTATAGGTGACATTAGACCAATTAAAGAAATCATTGAATTTGCTCATCTAAATAATATATTAGTTGTCATCGATGGAGCTCAAGCTGTTCCTCATATCAAAATTGATGTTAAAGATTTAGATGCTGATTTTCTAGCTTTTTCCGCTCATAAGATGTGTGGTCCTACTGGCGTTGGCATTTTATATGGTAAGTGTGACTTACTTAAAAAAATGAAACCTTTAATAGTTGGTGGGGGCATGAATGGAAGTTTTGAAGCTAATGGTGAAGTATTATATAATGAACCACCACATTTTTATGAAGCAGGCACACCAAATATTGCTGGGGTTATTGGTTTTGGTAAAATAATTGAATATTTAAATGATATTGGTATGGATAATATTCATAAATATGAATTAGAATTACGTGAATATGCTTTAAAAAAATTAAAAGAAATAGATGATATTATTATTTATAATGAAGATAGTTCTAGTGGTATTATTACTTTTAATCTAAAAAATGTTTTTGCGCAGGATTTAGCAATATATTTAAATAAATATAAAATTTGTGTTCGTGCTGGTAATCATTGTGCGAAGATATTAAAAAATGAAATTAATATTAAAAATACTTGCCGAGTTAGTTTATATTTTTATAATACAAAACAAGAAATAGATCGATTAGTTGAAGTGTTAAAGAATCCTAATTTAATGGAAGAACTTATTTAGTTAAGAATTTTTCTTAACTTTTTTTCATTTTAAAAACAAATGTTAATG
>CANRJK010000060.1 GCA_947630955.1 uncultured Bacilli bacterium
CCTTTCTACAATTTCTATTTGGCATATCCATTATACCACTTTTTTGTTTATCAGTCATAAAGTTTAACACAACTTTGTTAAAAAAGAATTCTACGAAAAACCAAATTGCTGCAACTACTTGCCATAAAGCTACTTAGTAGTTTTTACAAAATTCATTAAATTTATTCATAATATATACTCCTCCCATTTAATATTTTAAAACTGAATTCCTTTTCATTATGGCTAAGAGTAGTAAGTTTTGTCAATAAAGCTAGTAGCATTTTTATTGTTGTTCGCTTGTTTTCAAATATAGATATATAGCATAATTATTTAGGAATATTTACTAAGCTGGGTGGAGCCAAACTTCTTGATTGAAGGGAGACGATAGTATGAATAAAAAGGATTTTTTAATTCTAT
Source organism: uncultured Bacilli bacterium (assembly GCA_947630955.1). Taxonomy (GTDB): domain Bacteria; phylum Bacillota_I; class Bacilli_A; order RF39; family UBA660; genus UBA5578. The sequence goes on from CANRJK010000060.1 coordinate 397, forward strand.
CTTTAGTAATCATTATCTTCCTTTTGCTATTCTTACTGTTTATAGTTTTAATATAAAAGAAATCCACCTAACTCAAGTTTAGGTGGAACCAAAAATTATTAGGTTACACTCAACACGCAAATATTGAATGTTCCTTTTTTGTTTTATGTAAATTTTCTTGCTAAATTCATAATATGATAAAATTATTATTTATGCAAGTTATAAACAAAATTGGAGGGCCCGACCGGATTTGAACCAGCGATCAGGGAGTTGCAGTCCCGTGCCTTACCACTTGGCTACGGACCCATTTCAAATATGCATTTATATTGTAATATAAAATAGAGTTATTGTCAATAAAATTGTATGGTAAAAAAGATTGATATATGACAAAAAAAACAGATTAGTGATCTGTTTTAATATGGTAGAATAAACAACCGATATTGATTATTCCACAAATACCAACGATTATATATATAATACGGCTGATCATATTAAAACCGCCAGTAATTAATTCTACAACATTAACATTAAATAAGCCTATTATTCCCCAGGCAATAGCGCCAATAATAGAGAATACTAAGGCTACTTTTTGTAATCCTTCCATGTTTTATTCCTCCTATACTAATAGAATACCCAAAAAAATAAAACATATACAATTAATTATCATTAGGAATATATTCAACAATATCTGTAAGGTTGCAATCAAGATAATCACATAAACGAGCAAAGACTGTAACATCTATTTTGCTTAAATCACCATTGATTATTCTCTGTAATACTTTAAAATCAGTATTTGTTTCACGCATTACCTTATTTTTACTAAAATTATTTCCATTTAATAAATCATCTAATTTGAATAGGTAATAACCTTTTTCTACATTAACTTTCACCATATTATCTACACCCTTACAAGTTAATCATAACAATCAAATTAGCTTCTTGACTATTGGCTATACAACCAGTATAATTGTAGTAGTGGTGATTTATGAAGCTGTTAGAACAATATGTTTTGTTAGTTAATAATTATTTAGAGAAACCTCGTAATAAGTATTTAGAAAAAAGAAAATCTAAAAAGTACGCTAAAATAGTTAAGAAATATGATCAAGCTTTGCTGGATAAATATCGTTATATTGAAAAATTACTTGACGAAGGATTAAAAGAAGAAGACAAATAGTTCTTTTTTTTCTTTTTATTTAGTGTTATACTACTTTTAATGAGGTCGATATAATGAATAATAATCCTAATATATATCTTGGTCTTAACAAAGAACAGGTAAAAGAAAGAATTGATAAAAATTTAGTTAATTATGATACAACTGTTCCTACTAAAAGTTATAAACAAATAGCTTATAATAATATTTTTACATTATTTAATATTTTGAATTTGTTTTTGGGTATATTAATTATGTGGACAGGAGAATTTAAAAACCTAACTTTTTTAGGAGTTGCTTTTTGTAATACTATTATTAGTATGTTTCAAGAAATGCGTTCTAAACGTGCGATTGATGCTTTAGCAATTATTTCTAGTACCAAAATCAATGTTGTTAGAGATGGAAAAGATCAATTTGTCGATGTTGATAAAATAGTTTTAGATGATATTATCAAATATAAATTAGGAAATCAGATTGTTGTTGATTGTGTTATTCAAGATGGAACGGTAGAGGTTGATGAATCTTTTATTACTGGTGAATCTGATTATATCTTAAAACAAAAAGGTGATAAGTTATTATCAGGTAGTTTTATTGTTAGCGGAAATTGTATTGTTAAGGTTACAAGTGTTGGTGATGATAACTACACTAATAAAATATCTAAAGAAGCTAAATATATGAAAAAAATTAATTCAGAAATAATGTTAACACTAGAAAAAATTATTAAATTTATTTCCATTACAATTATTCCTTTAGGGTTAATTTTATTTTTGAATCAATTAAAAGTTGCTGGTTCTGATGTTAATAGTGCAATTGTAAATACAGTAGCTGCTTTAATTGGAACAATACCAGAAGGACTTATATTATTAACTAGTACTGTTTTTGCAATTGCATCTATTAGGTTAGCAAGAAAAAATGTTTTAGTTCAACAATTATACTGTGTTGAAAATTTAGCGCGTGTTGATACAATTTGTTTAGATAAGACAGGAACTCTTACTACTGGTTGTATGAAAGTTACTAAAGTAATAACTTTGTCTAAAAATTATGATGTTGATAATATTATGCACAATATTAGTTATTATATGGATGATGGAAATAGTACATCTTTAGCGATTAATGATTATTATGAGAAAAATAAAAGTTTTAATTTAGTTAATAAAATATCCTTTTCTTCACAAAAAAAATATGCTGTTTATCAGTTTGAAGATAATACTTATATTTTAGGAGCGCCTGAGTTTATCGATTATTTAGGTGTTATACCACATTTAAAAGATTATGCGAAAGATTATCGCGTTTTACTTTTAGGTGTTAATAAGGAGTCTATTAAAGATAATAAAGTTAAAAATGCTTTTAGACCAATTGCTTTAATTTTACTTGAAGATGAAATTAGATTAGGCGCTAAAGATACTTTAGAATATATTAAAAAACAAGATATCGATATCAAAATTATTTCTGGTGATAATGTAGCTACGGTTGAAAAAATATCAAAGAAAGCTGGTATGACAGATATTCGTTCTTTTGATATGAGTACAGCTTTAGAAACAACTGATTTATTAAAGGTATCTCAAGAATATAATGTTTTTGGGCGTGTTACACCTAGTGGGAAAAAGGATTTAGTTATTGCTTTAAAAGCAAACGGCCATAAAGTAGCTATGACAGGTGATGGTGTTAATGATGTTTTATCACTAAAAGAGGCTGATTGTAGTATTACGGTAGCTAGTGGTAGTGATGCTGCTCGTAATGTTAGTGAGATTGTTTTATTAAACTCGGATTTTAAAGAAATACCTTCAATTGTTAAAGAGGGTAGGAGGTCAATTAATAATTTAGAGCGTTCAGCTTCCTTATTTTTGACCAAAACAATTTATGCTTTTTTACTAGCTATTTTGTTTATTTTTATTAAAATGGATTATCCTTTTATTCCTATTCAGTTAACTTTAATAAGTGTTTTAACAATTGGTATTCCATCATTTATTTTAGCTTTAGAACCTAATCATAATCGTGTTAAGGGGCATTTTATCATCAATGTTATTAGAAAATCTATTCCTGCTGCTTTAACAATAGTTGCTAATATTATTTTTGTAACCATTTTATTTCACTTATTTAAATTTGATGAAGACTATATTTCAACTATGTCAGTTATCTTAGTAACATTTACTGGTTTTGTTTTACTTTTTAAAGTATGTTATCCTTTTAATCGTTTGCGTATTTTAATGTTTGGTGTTTTAGTAAGTATTTTTTTAGGAAGTATCATTGGTTTAAACCATCTTTTTGAATTAGTTTTATTAACGCCTTTTCAATTTTTATTTATCGTTTTGATTTGTTTTTTTGATATTATCTTCTTTAACTTGTTAACGGTTTTATGTGAGAAAAAAATATTTAAATATGAGGAGCGAATTGTCAAATGATTTGTTTATTGTTAACTTTATTAGTCGGTCTTTTCATTTTAATAGGGACAACACTTGGAAATTATCTAAAAGAAAATAAAAAATTTATCAATATTTCCATTGGCTTGGCTTTCGGTGTAATGATTGTTTTGATTTTATTTGACATTATACCTGAAGCTTATGAACTATTAGTGGAAGGTATAAAAAATATTGGCTTAATTGTCTTGTTAATAAGTACTTTAATAGGTTTTTTAGTACTAGTTTTATTAGATAGTTTTATTCCCCATCATGATCATGAGTCTTTACATCACCATAAACATCATAGTGATAAGTGTCATAATGAACACTTAGAACATGTTGGTATATTAGCGACAATTGCAATTGTTATTCATAATATTATTGAAGGAATGACTTTATATGTAACAGCTACGCAAGATTTTAAAGCTGGTATTTTACTTTGTTTAGCTATTGGCCTACATAATGTTCCTTTGGGTATTGTTATTTCAACGACACTTCAAAAGAGAAAAGAAATGATTATCGATAGTTTAATTTTAGCTATATCGACCTTTATTGGTGGCTTAATTATGTTTTTTATCAGTAATTTCGTAACGGATATTCTAGTTGGTATTTTACTATCTATAACGCTTGGAATGATGACATATATAACAGTAGCTGAATTATTACCCCAAATTATATATAATAAAGATAAAAAAGATAGTCTGTTAGGAATAAGCTTAGGCGTTTTACTACTATTATTTAGTATGTTATTAGGATAATTAATTTATCCTTTTTTTATTTATTGCATCGAACAAATATTCGTGTTATAATTAAACTGGTGATTAGATGAGAATTATTATGCATATAGACGTTAATAATGCTTTTTTGTCATGGACAGCCGTTAAATTATTAAATAGCGGTTATAAAAAAGACATTAGAACAATTGAAGCTGTTATTGGTGGTGATGAAAAAACGCGTCATGGAATTGTCTTAGCTAAATCACCAATCGCTAAAAAAAGAGGGGTTAAGACGGCTGAAACTTTACTAGCAGCTAAAAGAAAATGTCGTGATTTACAAATATTTCCACCTGATTATAGATGGTATAGTCATATGTCTAAAAAACTTTTTGATTTAATAAGAAAATATACTCCTGATATTGAAATTATTTCTGTTGATGAATGTTTTTTAGATTATACTAAGATATATAATTTATATGGCGATCCACTTAAATTTGCTCATAAGCTAAAAAAGGAAATTTATGAAACATTAGGCTTTACTGTTAACATTGGAATTGCTAATAATAAACTATGTGCCAAAATGGCTTCTGATTTTGAAAAACCGAATCGAGTTCATACTTTATATCAAGATGAAGTAAAAGAAAAAATGTTTCCTTTAGATGTTGGTGATTTATTTGGTGTAGGACGTAAAACTAAAGATAAATTAAAACAACTTAATATTAATACAATAGCTGATTTAGCGCAAGCTTCGGATTTATATTTATCTAGGTATTTTAAAAATCAAGCTAAGATGTTGATTGAACATGCTAATGGTATTGATTATAGTGAGGTTAATTCACAGGAAGAACAACGTAAGGGAATAAGTAATTCAACTACCTTTAGTTATAATCTTATTAGTTTAGATGATATATTAACTAAGTTGCAAGCTTTAGTTGAAAATGTTTGTTTAACCTTAAGAAGAAATGATAAATATGCCCAAGTAGTTGGTGTGACTTTGAAAGACAAAACTTTTAAAAATAAATGTCATCAACGTAAATTAAAAAACGCTACCAATAGTACTGATGAAATATTTAAATTAGCCAAACAATTAGTAATAGAAATGTGGGATGAACAACCTATTCGTTTAATTGGTGTTAGCCTTAATAATTTAACAGAAAATATCAACCATCAATTGTCTTTGTTTGAAAATTATCAAGCTAAACAACAAAATACAAATCTTGATAAAGTTATTGATGAATTAAAAAGGCAATATGGATCTAAAATAATTAATAAAGCATCTTTAACTAATACAAATATTACTAAAAAGTATGATTAAATATTGAATAAGATTATAAGAAATAGTATAATGAATTTAGGTGACTGGTAATGGAATGGATATGGCTAGGTGTTATAGTATCATTAATTTTAATTGAATTAATATCGATGAATTTTACAGCTATTTGGTTTGTTATAAGTAGTATTATAAGTTATATTATGCTTAAATTAAATCAAAATTATGCTATTCAGGTCACAACTTTTTTGTTAATCGGAGTGATTTTGATTATTTTCGTTCGACCTCGTATTATAAATCGTTTACTAACTTTTCGCGATAACTTCTTAAAAAAGATAACAACTAAATATCCTTTTTTTAAAAAATTTATATCTGTTGATATTAATATAAAAGAAGATAAAAAAGTTACAAAGAAGACGAATAAAAAGAAAAAAAATTCTGTTAAGAAAAAATAATTGTAAACAATGTTGTTAAACTCAAATGAAAAGTTAAATTTCAGAAAATAAAATTAAATAGAGTTTGTAAGACTAAATTGGTAGAAATAGTAAA
>CANRJK010000061.1 GCA_947630955.1 uncultured Bacilli bacterium
TTTAATCCTAATTGTAATGTTCAATTTGGTGAGGGTGGCGCTGGAACTTTTTCCGATGGAAAACTAGTTTCACGTACCAAAGATAAGGCTTTTAGAAAAAAGAAAGTTTTTGATATCTTTATTGAAAATGGTGCTGATGATAAAATAGCTTATATTTCTAAGCCTCATATTGGAACTGATAAACTAATAACGATTATCAAAAATATTAGAGAAAAAATTATCAGTATGGGTGGTGAGTTTCGCTACAATAGTTGTTTAACTAATATTGATATTAAAGAAAATAAAATTCAAAAAATTGAAATAAATCATCATGAATGGTTAGATACTAATATTTTAGTTTTAGCTTTAGGTCATAGTGCAAGAGATACTTTTAAAATGCTTTATGAACACAAAATATTAATGGAACCTAAACCATTTGCTGTTGGTATTCGTATTCAACATCCTCAGTCTTTAATTAACTTAAACCAATATGGTTTAACTAACCATGAAAAATTAGATCCAGCTAGTTATAAATTAACTTATAAAGCTAGTAACAATCGTGGTGTTTATAGTTTTTGTATGTGTCCTGGTGGCTTTGTTATTAACGCTTCATCAGAACCAGGTAAATTAGCTATTAATGGTATGAGTTATAATGACCGAGGTAGTGAAAATGCTAATAGTGCTTTAATTGTTACTGTATCTTCTAAAGACTATGGTAATAATCCACTAGATGGTATAGAATTCCAACGTGATTTAGAGAAAAAAGCTTACGATTTAGGTAATGGTAAGATTCCAGTTCAACTACTTAAAGATTATAAAAATAATACTATATCAACTCAAATAGGAAGTGTTAAACCACTTTTTAAGGGTGCTTACAAATTTGCTAATATAAATGATATTTTTCCGAGTTCTATTAACTTTGCTTTAAAAGAAGCTATTGAATATTTTAAAACTAAAATAGATAATTATAATATGGATGATGCTCTTTTAGCGGCTGTTGAAAGTAGAACTTCATCACCTGTTCGTATCATACGAAATGATAAAGGTGAAAGTAATATTTTAGGCCTTTATCCTTGTGGTGAAGGAGCAGGATATGCGGGAGGTATTACTAGTGCTGCTATTGATGGCATTAAAGTAGCCGAATGGATAGCCAGTAAGTATCAACCATTTAAAAAAGATAGTTAATTAAACTATTTTTTTTCATATAATAATATAGGTGATTAGATGTCTAAAGATGATTTTAAAGCGTTTGTCCGTGATAATCCAAGATTAATTAAATATGTTAATAACAAGCAAATGACATGGCAATCATTTTATGAAATGTATGATATGTATGGTGATAAAAAAGAAGTATGGGAACCATATTTAAAAGAAGAAAAACCCAAAGAAAAAACTAGTCCTGACTTTATGAGCTATTTAAAAAATATTGATTTAGATGCTGTTCAAGAATCTATTAATAGTATCCAGCGTGTATTAGGAGTTGTAAGTGATCTTACAACTGGTAGTACTACTACTAATTCAAGTAGCTATGAACCACGTCCTTTATACCAACATTTAGATGATTGATGCCCTTAGAAATTCAGTTTAAATTAAAAGAAAATCCTTTATATATTAAATATTTAAGAGAAAATAATATATGGTATAAAAGACTTATTCGTGATCCTTCTTCTTTTAATATCTTTGTTGAAGAAATGAAAATAAAATATAAACTAAGACCAACCGATAAATTAAATAAAGTTGCTGATACAATTAATGTTGTTAGTAATTTATTAAGCAGTATGATATAATTATCTTGGTGATATCATGCGTGTCATAAGTGGAAAATATAAGGGTTTAAAGCTAGATGGCTTTAACATTAATGGTACTAGACCAACAATGGATAGAATCAAAGAATCTTTATTTGCTAGCTTACAACTTTATTTAAAAGATTGTAATGTCTTAGATTTATTTGCGGGAAGTGGCTCACTTGGAATTGAAGCTTTATCAAATGGTAGTAAACATTGTATCTTTGTTGACCATAACCCTGAAGTTATCAAAATATTAAAAAAAAATACAGCTAATATCGATGGGGTAGAAATTTTAAAAAAAGATTACCAAGAAGCTTTAAAAACTTTTAAAGAACAAAAATTAAAATTTGACCTTATTATCTTAGATCCTCCTTATAATTTAAATTTAATAAACCCTTGCTTAGAACTTATCGATGCTTATGATTTGTTAAATATTAATGGTTTAATTATTTGTGAATATGAAAAAGAGGATGTTAAAACAGATAAATTTGTAGTGTTTAAGAGTAAAAAATTTGCTTTTAAACGTATAATTGTGTACAAAAGAGTAAAGTAGGCTTTCCGTTTTTACTCTTTTTTGATATAATAATAGAAGATAGATAGTAGGTGATAAGATGTCAATAAAAAAATATGTAGGTATAGTTTTATTTATTATGATATCTTTTTTTGCCTTTTCTTATAATACTAAAGCTAATTATAGTGCTAAGTACGTAGCTACTGGTAAATGTAAATTAAAAGCTGGTTCAACGGGAGACTGTTTCTATGAAAACACGAAGTTTGATAAGGTTGTACCTGGAACTTATTGGTTAGATACAGGCGATAATATTACTGTTATTACAAGTGTTGCACCTGTTCCAGCCCCTAAAACAGGTAATGGTAGTGAATGTAAAACAACTTTTTCATATGTTAGTATCGTTTACAATAGTAAAACTTATAAAGGATATGCTTGTACTAGTAATATTTCAACTGGAAATGTATCCGATAGTTTAAAAAAAGAATTTCAAGTTGCAGGCTTTCCTGAAAGTTATTGGCCTAGTTTAGCTATTTTAAAACAATCACATCCTAAGTGGAACTTTGTAGCGATTAATACAGGTTTAGACTTTAAAACAGCTGTTAATAATGAAGACTCTGGAAACAGAAGCTTAATTTATTCAAATAGTGCAGCTACTCAAGGATACTTATCAACTAAAGAAGGAAATTATGATTATACAACCGATAAATTTAAAGTATATGATGGAACTCACTTTTATGCTGCAAATAACGCAACAATTGCTTATTATATGGATCCTCGTAATTTTTTATCTGATATGTATATTTTCCAATTTGAATCATTATCTTATTCTAGTCAATATCAGACTTTATCAAGTGTTAAAGACTTATTAGGTAATGCTTATATTGCTAAATTTGCTCAACATTTTATTACTGCAGCACAAAAAACAGGAGTAAATCCAATATATCTAGCCTCTTTAGCAAAACAAGAAGTTGGTGCAGGCACAACGGCTAATACAGCTATTTCTGGTAAAGCTTTTACTTATAATAAAAAAACATATAGTGGTTTATATAACTTTTTTAATATTGGTGCTACTAGTGGCTCTGATAATGCTGCTGCTTACCGTGGACTTATCTGGGCTAATGGTGGTGAAGATGGTAGTCAAAAAACATATAATCGTCCATGGACAAGTGAAGAAAAAGCTATTGTTGGTGGAGCTATGTTTATTAATGATGGATATATTTCTGTTGGACAAGATACTAGTTACTTTAAAAAATGGGATATTCAATATAATAATCATAAAACTGGCACTAAAGATACTACTCTTTATACCCACCAATATCAACAAAATATTGAAGCACCAACTAGTGAAGCTCAGACAACTTATTATACCTATAATAAATTAGGAACTATTAACTCAGCCTTTACTTTCTATATACCAGTTTATTTAAATATGCCGGCAACAGAAAGTAAATTGCCAAAAACAGGAAATCCTAATAATTATTTAAAAACTTTAACATATAATACTGGTAGTGGAGCTAAAACTGTTACTGGATTTACAGGATCTAAAACAAGTTATTCATTTAACGTTGCTAATAACGTATCATCTGTTACTTTAGCAGCTACAGCTGTTAACAGTACATATGCTAAAATATCTGGTGTCGGTGCTAAAACTTTAAAAGTAGGTGACAATAAATTTTCAATAACCGTAACAGCTGGTAATGGTAGTACAAGAACTTATACTGTAACAATCAACCGAGCTGCAGCTACTACTAGTAATGCTACATCATCTAAGACAGCAGAACAGATTGTTAAAGAAGCTGGTATAAATATCGATAGTAGTTATGTTACTGGTTTAACTTTCACAACAAGTATTTCAACAATGAAAAGTAAAATTAACAAAGTAAGTCCAGAAGCTAGTTTAACCGTAAAACGAAATAATAAAGCTATTAGTAGTGGTAACTTAGTAACAGGGGATGTATTGACAATTACTAATGGTAGTAGCTCTAAAAATTATACAGTTGTTTTATATGGCGATATAAATGGTGATGGAAAAGTAAGTGCTATGGACTTATTAAAAGTTCAAAAGCATATCTTAAACTTTAACAAATTAACAGGAGCATCACTAAAAGCTGCTGATGCAAGTAAAGATGGAAAAGTAAGTGCTATGGACTTATTAAAAGTTCAAAAACATATCTTAAATGTTTCAATTATTAAACAAAATTAGGAGGTAATATGAAAAAAATTTTTAGAATTTTATTGATTGTTCTTCTTTGTCATATGTTTGTACCTAATGTTGATGCAGCTTCAGCCTCTTTGAAAATGAGCCCATCTAGTAAACTAATGGTGGTTGGTGATAAAGTTAGTATTACTATATCTCTTTCTTCATCAGCTGCTATTGGTTCATGGAATTTTACTGTTAACTATGATAGTAATTATCTATCATACGTATCATCTAATCTAGAAGGTAGTATTCAAGGCGTTAATAATGCTACTAATGGTTCAACAAAAAGTAAAACTTATACAATTACTTTTAAAGCTAAAAAAGCAGGTTCAACGACTCTTTCTTTTAAAAACGTTGATGTCATTTCATGGGCAGAAACATCAATGTCTGTTAGTAAAGGAAGTTCATCAATAAAGATAATGAGTAAAGAACAATATCTAGCTTCATTATCAAGTAATAATAATTTATCTAGTTTATCGGTTGATGGATATAGTTTAGAACCAAAATTTAGTAAAGATAAAACTTCTTATAGTTTAACTGTTCCTAATGATGTTAAAACAATTAATGTAAAAGCTACTAAAAGTGATTCAAGTGCAAGTATCAAAGGAACAGGTAAAAGAAATTTAAAAGAGGGTAGTAATAAAATAAATGTTGTTGTAACAGCTGAAAATGGAAATGAGAAAACTTATACAATCAATGTTACTGTTAAAGAGTTAAACCCTATAAATGTTAAAATAGGTGATGAAGATTACACTGTTGTCCGTCAAAAAGAAGATTTAGTACCACTTAATGCCTACGCGGAAACGGAAGTAACAATCGATGGTGAACAAGCACCAGCTTATATGAGTGATGTAACAGGTTATACGATAGTTGGTTTAAAAGATAAAGATGGCAATATTAATATGTATATATATGATGAAGTTAATAATGAATACACGATATATAATGAATATAAATTTAATAGTATAACCATTTATCCTTTAGAAGTATCAAGTGATGATTTATTTAAAGGAGCATCAAAAGAAGAAATAAAAATAGGTGATGATGTAGTTACTGCTTATAAAGCAAAAGGTATGAATTACCCACTAATTTATGCTCTAAACGTTGAAACAGGTGAAAAAAATTGGTATTCATACGATAGCAGCGAAAATACTATACAAAAATATAGTAGTGAAAAAAATATTGCAAATAATAAAGATTTAACATCTAGTGATAATGATAAATATAAAAAATTATCAATAGTCCTAGGAGTTATCTTAGCTATTATGTTTATATTTATGTTAATAGCTACAATTCTTTTAATGAAAAAAAGTAAGCAAAAAACAAAAGTTGGTTAAGGATTAATTAACCAACTTTTTATATGTAAAACAATAAGAATAAGTACTAACTTTCCACTACAACATATGGCTCATCAGAAGTTCCTTTACCAGATACTAGCGTTTTAGATACTAGATTGACAACTGGGCGAACGCCGTAGCTGCCGCCCACGCCGTTGTAGTGGTTGGGGTAACCACCCGAACGGACGTGCCACACGGCAGCGCAGCTGCCATCGAAGTTATCAGGCGACATTGTCCAGTACCATTGATTGGTATATAAATAATATGTACTATTTGATATATTATAAACTCCTCCTGCATACGCTACTTCATCTACTGTTATTAGTCCTACTGGGTATGTTAGTTTTTCATTTGCTACGGTAAACTTATCATCATCTTGTG
>CANRJK010000062.1 GCA_947630955.1 uncultured Bacilli bacterium
ACAATTTTTGTTGGAAAATAGTAAGAACAACCGAAACCGGAGGAGTAAGAATAATCTATAATGGAAGTCCAACAATTGATAATAAATGTAATAATATAGGCACAGCAACACAAATAGAAGAAACTTCAACTTATAATGATAGTTATGATCAAGCTCAACATGTAGGATATAAATATGATAATGATACCAAAGATAGTACGATAAAGCAAAAAATAGATAGCTGGTATGAGGAAAATATCAAAAATAAAAAAGATAGTAAGGGTGTAAGTTATAGTACATATTTAGATGATAGTTTTTTCTGCAACGATAAAAGTATATCAAGACAAGTAGAAGATGAAATACTATATGGTCCAAGACATAGAAATTATGATAATAGAGCCCCAAGTTTAGAATGTGCTGAAGAAGATAAATACACAGTAGCAAACAAAAAACTAAAATATCCAGTAGGATTAATAACTATTGATGAGGCTGCTTATGCTGGAGGGGTTTATAATACAGTAAACACTACATATTATTTATATACTAATCGTTGGTATTGGACGATGTCGCCTTACCACTTTAATGGTAGTGAAGCTGTCATATGGTTTGTCAATTCTAGTGGAGATTTTAATCGCAACTTCGTAAATTACACTAAGTATGGTGTACGTCCAGTTGTAAACCTTGCTTCTAAAAAGTTAGTATCTGGTGCAGGAACTAATAACAATCCATATGTAGTAGTTGAATAACAAAAATCACATTGAAATAAAAACAATGTGATTTCTTTATGCCCCTAAGTTAGATACTTAAATCAATTATTCTAGTAAAATAATATCATTTTTAACATTATAAGTAAAGACTTTTTTCTACTAATAGAAAACTAAAAAAACTTTATTTTTAAATTTATAAACTGTTTATTTGTCCTTGGTTTTCAATAAATTATGTGTCCTTAAGTATCTAACTTAAGGACAAGTTTGGAGGAAAATATGAAGCGAGCAGAAAATAAAAATATGATGGTATTAGTAATAATTTTTATAGTGACATTAACAAGTAGTATCGGATATAGTGCCTTACAGTCAAATTTAAAAGTAACAGCTGATTTAAAAATCCATCCTCAATTAGGAAAATCTTTATATGACTTAATAAAAAATCAAGCAGTATTGGATAATAAAAGTAGTAGTTACGTAGTGAGCCAAAACGGAATTGATTTTGGTAAAGGTTCTACAAAAGATGGAAAAAATGGTAAAGGAGTATATGAGTTACATACAACAAGCAATAATAACTATCCAACTTATTATTATAGAGGAGCAGTGACAGATAACAATGTTCTTTTTGCTGAACAATGTTGGAAAATAGTAAGAACTACCGATACTGGGGGTATAAAACTAATTTACAACGGCAAGGCTGTAAATAATAATTGTTTAAAACCAAGTTATGATTCAAAACTAAATGATACAGAATTTAATATTGACAATGATTATGATGGTTACACAAATAATTATGATACGACTGATAGTACGATAAAAACAAAAGTTGATCGTTGGTATGAAGAAAATATTAAGAATAAATATTCAAGTTACTTGGAAGATAGTGCCTTTTGTAATGATAGAAGTATTTCACAAAAATATTCAGTAGGAACCACTTATTACCAATCTTATGAAAGGATTATCATTAATAAAACTCCAAGTTTAACTTGTAATGAAGAAGATAAATTAACAGTTGCCAATAAAATTTTAAAATATCCTATAGGTCTTATTACTCTTGATGAAGTAGTATATGCTGGTGGAGCTCAAGAAGAAAATATTGATTTTTATTTAGGCGATAATAATGCTTATTTTTGGACAATGACCCCTTATGAAAAAGATACTACTTGTGTTTTTATGTGGTGTAGCTTTAGTGATGGTTACGTTAATGACAATGCAACAGATGCTTATGCGGTTGCTTTACCAGTTTTATCGTTAGTCCATAATATAAAATATATAAAAGGTACAGGAACAGCCGATAACCCATATGTTATAAATTAAAAAATAGAAGACATATTTGTAAAAAAATAGAAATATGTCTTTTATTTTTGATAAAAAGATTGTCATTTTATGCCAATTTCCTGATTTTTTGAATTTGACAAGAATATACATATATGGTAGGATAAGCACTGCTTTGCAAGAAAAAGGAAAAAAATGAGGTGAATATTGTGAAAGCAAACAAAAAGACAATCTTTTTGATAGCTTTAGCTATTTTAGATTGTGTATTTGGTGGTGTCATAATTAGTAGCTCCTTAAATCACAACAAAAGAGAAGATACTATTGACATTAAAACTAGTGCTAACTACATGATGATCGGAAATGTTTTTGATACTAGTAAAGTAACAACAGAAAAAATAAAAGAAGTAAAAGAGGAGAAAAAGGAGGATAAGAAAGAAGCTGAACCAATTGTTTATAGTGGTATGACTTTAAAACAATTAGGTGCTAAATTAAATAAATCATTAAAAAGTGATTTAGCAGGAAAAGGATATTTAATAGCTTCTTATTCCTTACAAAAGGGTGTTGATCCATATGTAGCAACAGCTATTATATTACATGAAACAGGTTGTGAATGGGGTTGTAGTACACTTGTTAAAAGATGTAATAACGTAGGTGGTCAAAAGGGTTCTGGTTGTGGATCTTATGCTGCTTTTTCTAGTTTAGATACAGGTATAAAGAAATTTATTGATAACTTAGCTAAAAATTATTATGCTAAAGGTTTAAATACTCCTGAAAAAATGAATGCAAAGTATGCGGAAAGCAGAGATTGGAGTACTAAAGTCAATAAATATATACAAAAAATAAAGAGCAAGTAACTCTTTATTTTTTTAATTAACTTTTTGATAAGAATTTAATAAATCAAGTGATCTATTTAAAATCTTTTGTTTTGATAATTTTGCTGTTTTTAAATTAGGAACTGCTCCAGTTGTTGGTAAAAAACTTTTTTCAAATTTATCATTAGTTATATCTGATAAACTAATACTAGGGTCTTGAGCCATATTGTAACCAATGACAGCATCAATAAATTCAAGCTGATATCGTAAACTTTTTTCAATAGATACATCTACTAGATTTCTAGCTCTTACAATTAGATTATCATTAATAATTTGCCAATACTTTTTACGCTCACTTTCACCAAGAGTCTCTTTTAATAAATTATCAACGATTCGTGATTCCATAAAATATTTTAAGATATTTGTATAATTATCAAGACGTACAGTTGGATATTTTTTATCTTTATTATCAACTAGTAAGAAAATTAATTCACGTCCTGGAACAACTATATCACGTGATGTATAGAAACGTTCAAGAACTAATTGTGGTCCTTTAAGACTATTGCATACAACACATTTACCATTATTTAAGGTTATTCTTGTAAAAAAGTGAGGATTAAATATATTAATTTTTTTATTTAATTTATCCATTTCTTCTTCACTGAAACCTTCTTTTATATAAAGGTTTGTCCACAGATTTTTAAGCTTTTCATTGCTGATACCTTTAGTTGAAGCTAATTTTGGATAAGATATATCGGTTTCTGTTTCCAAAAGAGGCATATTAGCATATACTTTTAATATTTCTCTTATAAATAAACTATAATCGAAAATGCCTTCACCATAACAATATAAGTTTTCAGAACGTGAGTCACTAAAATCGTGGCAACCATGAAATAATTCCTTTAAAATAAGATCTAATTCTTTCTTAACATCAATAGCATGTCTAATAGTATCTAAATCTCTTGTTTTATCTATACATTCTGCTGTTATAAGTGATTCGTTTTCTAAAAATTTTTTCATAAATATCTCCTTCTGATTTTTATCATAGCATACCAGAAAGTTTACGTCAACTAATTAGTTTTGCTATAATTGATAAAAAACAAGTTATTATATTTAAAATGTGTTATAATAATGATAATGGGAGGATGTATGAGTGAAGAAAAAGATAAAAAAATAAAGACTGACTTTGAAATATTATGGTCTGGAAAACCAGCTGGTCTATGGCAGAGATTTTTAACAACAATTAATTTAAATTTTACAACTTATCAAATAACAAAAGACGAACTAATTATTCAAACTGGTTTTTTTAATCGTAAGACAAATACTATTGAGCTTTATATGTTAAAAGATGCGGATTTAACAGAAAGTGTTTATCAACGATTACTTAAAATTGGAACAATTACTGTCAATATTGATAGCCATGCATCTACAGAAAAATTTGGTACAAGAATAAAAATTAAAAATATTGAACATGCTGCTGAAGTAAGAAAGTTGCTAAGAGATGCGATTGAAGATGATGTAATGGAAAGAAAAATAACTTATTTTGATAAAATATAATTTTTTATGATATAGAATTTGGGTGATTATATGAATAGAAAAGAGGAAGCTTTTAAATTAATTAAAAAAAAATTAGATGGTAAAACCTTTTTATCATATGAAGAAATTGCCACTGTTACAGGTTATCACCCTAAATACATCTTGCGTCTAAAAAAAGAAATTTTAAATGACTCTATTAGCTTAGAACATGGTAATAAAAATCGCAAACCTATTAATGCTATTCCTGAGCAAGAAAGGCAATATATAATAAACTTATACAGAAGATCTAATGTTAGTATAAGAAAATTTTGTAAATTTTATGGTAAAAGAAGTTATTCATGTATTTATAATGTTTTAAAAGAAGCTAATCTTATTCATAAAAATCATAAAAAAGTTTCATAATTGTTAATTATTAAAAAAGATTTAGAAAATATTATTATTTCTGAATCTTTTTTAATTAATATATTTTATGGTGTTATTACTATGTATGGCTCATCAGAAGTTCCTTTACCAGATACTAGCGTTTTAGAAGCAAGACCCACAACTGGGCGAACGCCGATGCCAGCGTTGCCCACGTGGAAGCCGTAGCTGAGGTCACCAGACGAACCGATGAACCACACGAGAGCTCTATTGGTGCTGCCAATGAAGCCATAAGGCGACATCGTCCAGTAATAGTTGCCTGTATATAAATAATATGTACTATTTGATGTATTATAAACTCCTCCTGCATACGCTGCTTCATCTACTGTTATTAGTCCTACAGGATATGTTAGTTTTTCATTTGTTACGGTAAATTTATCATTATCTTGTGGGCATTCTAAACTTGGAGTTCTATTTGTCTCATTTCTATCAAATGCTCCATAGAAGACATTACTTCCTGATACTCTTGAACTTCTGTCATTACAAAATTCTAAATCTTCTATATACGTTGTATAACTTTTTTCATTTTTATCTTTCTTTTCATCGATATTCGTTTTGTACCATGAATCTATATTTGCTTTTATTGCACTATCTTCGGTATCATTGTCATATTTATACCCAACATACTGTGCTTGGTAATAACTACTATTATAGGCAGATTGTCCTATTTGCGTATCTAAACCTGTAGTGTTTGTACACTTATTATCACTTGTTGGACTTCCATTATAGATTATCTTTATTCCTCCACTACTTGTTGTTCTGATTATCTTCCAACAGAAGTTGGCGAATATTATATTATTATCTACGACTCCTCTATAATAATAGATTGGATACTTATCATTTACTGTTGTATGTAATTCATATATTCCCTTACCATTTGTGTCTGATGATATCTTACTGAAATCTATTCCTGTTTCACTACTTACATAAGTGCTTTTTATATTATCTAAGTTTGAATTTGTTTTTATTAGTTCATATAACGATTTTGGCTTAGGTAATATTGGTGTTATCAAAAATGGTGTCTCTTTGCTTCCATTTCCACTCAGATATTTTGTTTCATGTTTTAGTGAAACAACTGGGCGAACGCCGCCGCTAGAGTAGTACACGTTGCTGTTGTTGAGGTTACCATCCGAATTGACGTTCCACACGTTAGCGCGGCTGCCATAGAAGTAACAAGGCGACATCGTCCAATACCATTGATTGGTATATAAGTAATATGTATTGTTAGCTATATTCCATACTCCTCCGGCATAGGCTGCTTCGTCAGCTGTTATTAAACCTACTGGATAGGTTAACTTGCCATTTGATACTGTAAACTTATCGCTATCTTGTGGGCATACTAAACTTGGTGTCCTGTTCCCATTATAATAGTTTCTATCATACGCTCCATAGAAAACACTACTTCCTGATACTCTTGAACTTCGATCATTACAGAA
>CANRJK010000063.1 GCA_947630955.1 uncultured Bacilli bacterium
TCAATTAAAATGCCTATTGATTTAAATATTGCATATGCTGAATACATTAATCAGTCATAAAGTTTAACACAACTTTTTAAAAAGAAAAAGTAACAGATTTATAGTATAATATATAAGTAAGGAAAAAATTTGCCGTCCTAGTTAATGTTGACGAATTTATATAACAAGATGTAATTTGTTCGATGTTAAAAAAATCATTAATAGATAAATAATTCCTTAAATGAGACAAATTTATAACAAATATCAGTAATAAAGATAAATGATGATGACTTTTTTACTCAATTATTAAGGTGATATAATGACTACTATTATAATTGGAAATATAATTGCACTCATAGCCTCTTTATTGATGGTGTATTCAGGTATCATAAAACAAAAGGAAAAAATCTTATATGTTCAGACAGTACAAATAGGATTATCAGTTGTAAGTAATATCGTTCTTGGTGGAATTGTTGGTGCTATAATTAATGCACTTAGTTGCATTAGAAATATTTTGTGCTATAAAAATAGATTAGGCTTAAAAGAAAAAATAGTAATAACTGTATTGGCTGCATTTTTATCAATTAAATTTAATAATTTAGGATTGATTGGTATGTTACCACTTATAAGTACAATTACTTATTTATGGTTAATGAATATTAAAAATGTAATAAAGTTTAAAGGCTTAATAATATTTACTATGATATTATGGCTTATATATGATTTAACAATTAAATCATATTCTTCTGCCGTTTTTGATTTAATGACTGCAATTACAAATACTTATACAATAATTAAATTAAGTAAAAAATAGAAGATTTAAATTTCTGTAGTAAAATTGCTAAAAAAATAATAACAGGGAAACATACGATTGTTTCCTTGTTTATAGAATAGTGCTAAAATAAATTGTTGAAATTTGTTTTTTATCATTTAGTGATATTTGCGAAATTTGATATAATTTTATTAGTAGTAAATATGTACCTATTAATAATATTTATGATTCTTCAGACGCGTCTGAAGAATTCAAAGAAAGGAATTTTATGATGGTGAAAAAAAATAATACTATGGCTTTGGAAATTAGCAAGTTAGTAACCGAAGCCAAAAATGACTTGGCGAAAGAAATAAATAAATCTATCACATATGTTTATTGGAATATAGGAAAGATTATTGTAAAACACCAAAATGAAGATAATAACAGATTAGAATATGGTAAAGAAGTTTTAAAAGAATTATCTAATGAGTTAACTAAACTGCTAGGAAAAGGATATTCTTACACCAATTTAACTTATATGAGATGGTTTTATAATATTTATCCAGATTATAGTATGATAAATGAAAATTTAACTTGGTCACATTATATAGAATTAATTACTATAAAAGATAAAGATAAAAGAAATTTTTACGAAAAAGAATGCATTAATTCTAATTGGTCTGTTAGAGAATTGCAAAGACAATTAGATACATCTTTATTTGAAAGACTTTTACTTTCTGATGGAAAGACAAATAAAGAAAAAGTTTTAGAAAGTAATCAATAGCTAAAAAAGATATTTATCTATATGATTAGCTTGACATAAAATTTCAAAAATAAGAAAAAATAATAACAGGGAAACATACAATTGTTTCCTTCTTTATAAAAATAGTGCTAAAATAAATTATTGAAATTTGTTTTATATCATTTAGTGATATTTGCGAAATTTATGGATGATAGTAGTCATAGTAAGGAGGTACTTATGTTCAAGTTAGTATCAAAGTATAAGCCTAGTGGTGATCAGCCGAAGGCTATTGAACAATTAGTTAAAGGTATCGAAGAAGGTAAGAAACATCAGGTTTTACTTGGTGCAACGGGTACAGGGAAAACATTTACTGTAGCCAATGTAATTGCTAAGGTTAATAAACCAACACTTGTTCTTGCTCATAATAAGACACTTGCTGGACAACTTTATGCTGAGCTTAAAGAAATCTTTCCGGAGAATCATGTTGAGTATTTTGTATCTTATTATGATTATTATCAACCAGAAGCTTATGTTGCTAAAACTGATACTTATATTGAAAAAGATGCTTCAATAAATGATGAGATTGATGAGTTACGTCATGCTGCTACAGGGGCTTTGCTTAATAATAAAGATGTTATTGTTGTAGCGAGTGTTTCTTGCATATATGGAATTGGAGATATTGAAGATTATCGTGATAAGATGCTAGTTTTAGAATGTGGCGAAACCGTTGAAAGAGATGCAATTATTGAAAAATTAATTGATATGCTTTATGAACGAAATAATATGGATTTTAAACGTGGTACTTTTAGGGTTAAAGGTGACGTTTTAGAAGTTATACCAATTAGTCAACATAGTAAGGGTATTAGAGTAGAGTTTTTTGGTGACGAAGTAGAGCGTATTAGTGAATTTGATGTTGTAACTGGTGCTATTTTAGCTAATAAACAAACAATTAGTATTTTTCCTGCTAGTCATTTCGTTACTTCAGCTGAAAAACTATCTAAAGCATGTGATAATATTGAAGAAGAATTAAAAGAAAGATTAGATTTTTTCAAGAAGGAAAACAAATTATTAGAATATCAACGTTTGGAAGAACGTACTAAATACGATTTAGAGATGCTAAGAGAAACGGGTTTTTGTCGTGGTGTTGAAAATTATTCACGACATTTAGCGCTCCATGAACCTGGGCAAACACCAACTACTTTAATGGATTTTTTTGGTGATGATTTTCTTTTAGTAATTGATGAGTCACATGTTACAATTCCTCAAGTTCGTGGAATGTATAATGGAGATCGTGCCAGAAAAGAAATTTTGGTTGATTATGGATTTCGTTTACCAAGTGCCTTAGATAATCGTCCTTTAAGGTTTGAAGAATTTGAAAATAAAATTAAACAAGTTATTTATGTTTCAGCAACACCAGGTGATTACGAATTAGCTAAAACAAATAATCAAGTTATTGAACAAATTATTCGACCAACTGGATTGCTTGATCCTAAAATCGAGGTTCATCCTACTAAAAATCAAATTGATGATTTAATTGAAAATATCAATATATGTATTAAAAATAATGCTCGTGTTTTAGTAACAACTTTGACAATACGTATGGCTGAAGAACTTACCAATTATCTAAAAAAATTAGATATTAAAGTTGCTTATTTGCATAACGAGATAAAGACTTTAGAACGTTTAGAGATTATTCGTGATTTACGTCAAGGAAAGTATGATGTTTTAGTTGGTATTAACTTATTAAGAGAAGGTCTTGATATTCCAGAAGTTGAATTAATTGCGATTATGGATGCAGATAAACAAGGATTCTTGCGTAGTGACCGTAGTTTAATTCAAACCATTGGTCGAGCTGCTCGTAATGCGAATGGCCATGTTATTATGTATGCTGATGAAATTAGTAATTCAATGGCAATTGCGCTAAAAGAAACGAAAAGGCGCCGTCAAATTCAAGAAGCTTATAACGAACAAAATGGTATTGTTCCAACAACTATTGTCAAAGCTATTCGTGACGTTATTAGTAACCATAAATCCGTTGTTAGAAAGAAAAAAGAGAAATTGTCTAAGCATGAAAAGATTAATTTGATGGTTGAAATTGAAAACGAAATGAAAGAAGCAGCTAAAAATTTAGATTTTGAACGAGCTATGGAATTAAGAGACGCTTTATTTGAAATAAGAAGTGAATAGTGATATAATTACCCAAGGAGATTTTTATGAAAGAAGATATGGTTGAAAAAAAATGGAATAAAAGAGAAAGTATTAGTAAGGGATTAGACATATTTATTCATTTGGTTGGATATACTTTAGTACTTATAACTGTTTCGATGATATTTAAAAAGACGGTTTATATATCTAATGTTTGGTATGGTTTTTTAGCCGTTTTAATTATTTTTATTTTAAATAAAACGATTAAACCTGTTTTAACTTGGTTAACTATTCCATTAACAGCGATGACTTTGGGACTATTTTATCCTTTGATTAATGCTTTTATTTTAAAATTATCAGATTGGATTTTAACATCACACTTTAATGTTAATGGTTGGTTTTGGTTAATTATTGTTTCAATTGTTATTTCCATTATGAATGCTATTATGGACAATTGGATAATTGATGGTATTTTAAAAGGAGGTAAGCGTAAATGAGGCCGGTTGCAATCCAAATAGGTAGTTTTTCAATTTATTGGTACTCATTATTTATACTTACCGCCTTTTTTATTGGTTTTCTATTAGTGAAGCATGAGTTAAGAAGACACAAAAATATTAAGTTAGAGTATTTATATGATTACTTTTTTTATCTTGTTCCTGTTGTTATTGTAGGTGCTAGATTATATTATGTTATTTTCGAGTGGAATGTTTATCGTTATAATTTAATTGAAATATTTAAAATATGGAATGGTGGTTTAGCTATTCATGGTGGTGTTATTGCTGGGCTTATTTTTACTTATTTTTATACTAAAAAACATCACATTAATCTTTTTCGTTTCATGGATATTTTAGCGCCTTCCTTAGTTTTAGGGCAAGCGATTGGAAGATGGGGAAATTTTTTTAATGGTGAAGCATATGGACCAATTGTTAGTTTTGATACTTTAAAGCATCTACATCTTCCTAAATTTATTATTGATGGTATGTATATTAATGGTTTTTATCATCATCCCACTTTTTTTTATGAATCTTTAACATGTTTTATTTGTTTTATAATTCTTATAGTATTGAGAAATTATTATAAAAATTTAAAAGTGGGCTTGCTTTCAGGTATTTATTTTGTTATATATGGTATCGAACGTTTTTTTGTTGAAGCGTTAAGAACAGATAGTCTTATGTTAGGTTCGATTAAGATTGCTCAATTAGTTTCTGTTATTATGGTTATATGTGGTTTAATTTTTATCTTTTTTTCTTTTAGAAAGAAAGTATCTTATATAGAGGTGCGTCAAAATGAATAAGAAAGTTGTTGTATTAGGTGGGGGAACAGGTTTATCAACTTTACTTCGAGGTTTAAAATTATTTCCTGTTGATTTAACTTCTATTGTATCCGTTTGTGATGATGGTAAAAGTACGGGTATCTTACGTGAAGAATTTAATATTCCGGCTGTTGGAGATATTAGACGTGTTTTAGTTTCTTTATCTGAAACTGAACCTTTAGTTATGGATTTATTTAATTACCGTTTTAAGACGACTAGTGATCTTGATGGACATGCGGTTGGAAATTTACTTTTAACAGCGATGGCTGATATTACAGGTAATTTATCTGATGGAATTGAGGCTTTAAGTAAAGTTTTGAATTTAAAAGGAAAAGTTGTTCCTTTAACGGAAGATAATGTCGTTTTAGTTGGTCAGATGGAAGATGGAACAATCGTTGAGGGTGAACATAATATTACTATATGTAAAAAAAGAATTGATAAGGTTTATTATAAAGAACCAGCTGTGGCAACCAAGTTAGCTATAAAATCTATTGAGGAAGCTGATCTAATAATTCTTAGTATGGGTAGTTTGTTTACTAGCGTTATCCCTAATTTACTTTGTGATGATATTATTAAAGCTTTTGATAATAGTAAGGGTAAAATAATGTACGTATGTAATATGATGACGCAACCAGGTGAAACAGATGATTTTAAAGCATCTGATCACGTAAAATTATTAAATGATTATTTAGGTAAAAGAAAAATTGATGTTGTAATTGCTAATTCTGGTAAAATCGATGCTAAATTAGCCAAAAAGTATGAATCTTTAGAACAAAAATATCCAGTTGTTTTTGATAAAAATGAATTAAAAAAAATAGGTTGTGAAATTATTGATGGTGACTTTTTTGCGATTGTTAATAATTTAATACGATATGATGTTATGAAATTAAGTCTTCAAATTTTTTCTTATTTGTTAAAGGAGTAGATAGTATGTCTTTTACTAGTGATATTAAAAATGAAATTAGTAAAATTGATCATGAACGAATTGAAACAATAGCTGAATTATCAGTAATTTTAAGAAATAGTGCTACAATAAGTGATACTATTAAGATAACAACTGAAAATGCTAGTGTAGCTCGCTATGTTTTTGCGGCTATTAAAAATATGTATGATATAAGTTAATTAAACTAAGTGAATAATATCACTTAGTTTTTTATATGACTTTATTATT
>CANRJK010000064.1 GCA_947630955.1 uncultured Bacilli bacterium
AGTAGCGAATAAAAAGTTAAAGTATCCCGTAGGACTAATAACAATAGATGAAGCAGTATATGCCGGAGGAGAATATAATGATACGAGTAGTGGATACTATTTAAAAACAGGAAGTTATTATTGGACGATGTCACCTTGTCATTTCGACAACAACTATGCTGGTGTTTGGGGTTTTGGTCAAAACGGAAATTATGGTAATGGTTACGTATATAATAGCTTAGGCATTCGTCCAGTTATTAATTTAAAGTCATCTACTATAGTTATGGGAATAGGGACTAGTGATGCCCCATACATCGTATTAGCAACTTAAAAACAAATTATAGTGATATGAATTTTATTTTAACTTGATAAAATTTATATCACATTTTTTGACTGGTTTTTTTTATATTTGTATATTATAATTAAATAGGGTGGTATTATGGATTATATTATTATTGGATTTCTAATATTTATAGTAGTATTACTTTTTGTTTTAATTATAAAAAATCGTAATAAAGATTCTATTGTTGATCGAATTGGGAAAATTGAAACTGATATAGTAAAAGAGATTGGTAATTTTAAAAATGATTTTAGTCGTGATATCAATGACGATTTTAACAAGCTTAATGATAAGATTGATCACCGATTACGTCTTATTAGTGATAGTGTTAATGAGAGATTAGATGAAAATTTTGAAAAGAGCAATAAGACTTTCACAGCTGTTTTAGAAAGATTATCTAAGATAGATGAGGCTCAAAAGAAGATAGATAGTTTATCTAGTGATATTGTTTCTTTACAAGGAATTTTGACTGATAAAAAAACAAGAGGTGTTTTTGGTGAGGTTAACCTTGAACATATCATGGCAAATGTTTTTGGACAGAACAATAATAAGGTTTATCAAATGCAGTATGCTTTCGATAACAATACGATAGCTGATTGTGTTTTATTTGCACCTGATCCTTTAGGAACTATTGCGATTGATTCTAAGTTTCCTTTGGAACATTACCAGGCTATGGTTAATCGTGATAATAGTAACTCTGTTCGAGCAGCATCAGAAAAGTTGTTTAAAAGTGATATGAAGAAGCATATCGATGATATAAGTAGTAAATATATTATTCCAGGTGTTACATCAGACCAAGCTATTTTATTTTTACCAGCGGAAGCTATTTTTGCTGAAGTTAATGCTTATCATACTGAATTGCTTGATTATGCTTATCGTAAAAGAGTATGGATTACTTCGCCAACAACTTTAATAAGTACACTTACAACTATTCAAATAATTATCAAGAATATGGAAAGAGACAAGTATGCGAAGGTTATCCATAATGAGTTAAATTTATTAGACATTGAATTTAAACGTTATAAGGAACGTTGGGATAAGTTATATCGAAGTATTGAAACAGTTAGTCGTGATGTTAAAGATATTCATACGACAACGGATAAGATAACTAAAAGATTTAATAGTATTAGTGGGGTAGAAATGGAGCAAATAGAATATGAAGATTAAATATGTTAATTATTTGTTATGTTTAATTGCGATTGTAGGAAGTCTTTTTGTTGTTTTTACCAAAGATAAAACAGTAGGATCTGTTTTAAAAGATTTAGCTATTTTAATAACGATTACCTTACCATATATTGTACGTAAAATATGGAAAGTAAAGCTTGATGATAAATTGGAATTTATCTATATTCTTTTTGTTTTTAGTGCTCATTTTTTAGGAGCTGTTATTGAACTTTATAATAAAATTGATTGTTTTGATAAAATTAATCACACTTTATCTGGAATTTTAACTTCGTTTGGAGCTTTATTCCTCTTACATATTGGTGGTAAATATAAACCCAAAAATAAAATTTTTAATATTGCTTCTATGTTATGTTTTACTTTAGCGGTTGCCGCTTGTTGGGAAATTTTTGAGTATTTAGCTAATATTTGTTTTGGAGGAGATGCTCAAAGGGTAGCGCTTACTGGTGTTAATGATACGATGCAAGATATTATTGTAGCGTTTATAGGTTCTTCACTTGTTTGCTTGTTATATGGTTTTTATCAAAATTTAAGTATTTTTAATTTTAGAAATAGTGTAAAGAAGATAGATTAACTATCTTTTTTGTTGTTATTTATAGTATAATTATAT
Organism: uncultured Bacilli bacterium; assembly: GCA_947630955.1. Classification (GTDB taxonomy): domain Bacteria; phylum Bacillota_I; class Bacilli_A; order RF39; family UBA660; genus UBA5578. The sequence goes on from CANRJK010000064.1 coordinate 2,112, forward strand.
TAGGTGATACGATGGAAGAGAAGATTATTGAATATATAAAAGAAGAAAAAAGAGCTCTTAGTGTTCACGAGTTAGAAACTTTATTAAATTTAAGTAGTGTTAATGATTTAAAAGAATTATTAAAGGCTTTAAATAGTTTAGAAGAACAAGCTAAGATATATCATACTAAGAAAGATAAGTATATGCTTTTTGAAGATAGTAATTCAAGAGTAGGAATTTTACAAATGACAACCAAAGGAACAGGTTATGTTATGTTAGATTCTAAGGAAGAAATCAAAGTTGAAGAAGAAAATTTAAATGGCGCTATTAATAAAGATAAAGTTATTGTCAATATTCTTGATAATAAAGCAACACCAATGACAGGTTCTATTAGTAAAGTTGTAGAACGTGCGAATAATCAAGTTGTTGGTACTATTTATTTTAAGAAGGATAAAATTTATGTTAGACCAGATGATCATAAGTTAAATATAACGATTATTATCGAAAATAATTATCACAATAATTTAGTTGAAGGTCATAAGGTTTTAGTTAAATTATTAAATTTAAATAATCATAATGAGTATCGAGCACAGATTGTGAGAGTTTTAGGACATATTAATGATCCTGGTGTTGATGTATTATGTATTATGGCTGAACATAATATTAATGATGCTTTTCCAAAAGAGGTTATGGATCAAGTATCAACAGAGATACCAGATTGTTTATCGGAAGAAGAAATAAAGAAACGTTTAGAACATACTGGTAAGGATTTACGTGATGAAATAATCTTTACGATTGATGGTGATGATACTAAAGATATTGATGATGCGATTAGTATTGATGTTTTAGATAATGGTAATTACAAGTTAGGTGTTCATATTGCTGATGTTAGTTATTATGTTAAGGAAAATAGTCCTTTAGATAATGAAGCTTTAAATAGAGGAACGAGTGTTTATCTAGCTGATCGTGTTACACCAATGTTACCTCATGAGTTATCAAATGGTATTTGTTCTTTGAATCCTAATGTTGATCGTTTTGCTATTTCATGTGTTATGGAAATTGATCATAAAGGAGAAGTTGTTAGTTATGATATCTTTGATAGTATTATTCGTTCAAGAATTCAAATGACTTATAAGAATGTTAATAAAGTAATTGAAGAAAATATAGTACCAGAAGGTTATGAACCATTTGCTTCTAAGTTACATTTAATGAAAGAATTAGCTGATATTTTAAGAGAAAATAAAATAAAAAAAGGATATATTGATTTTGATATTTCTGAGGCTAAAATTGTAGTTAATGAAAATGGTGAAGCTATTGATGTCGTTTTAAGAGAGCGAGGAGCAGGCGAAAAACTTATAGAAGATTTTATGATTGCTGCTAATGAAACAGTAGCTACACATTTTTATCATTTAGATTATCCTTTGGTTTATCGTGTACATGGTGAACCAAGTGAAGAAAAAATGACGGAATTTATGCATTTAGTTAGTGTTTTAGGCTATAATGTTCAAGCTAATTTAAATAAAATTACGCCAAAGGTCGTTCAAAGCATTCTAGAACAGCTTAAAGATAAAAAAGAGTATTATATTTTATCAAGCCAGATGTTAAGAAGTATGCAGAAGGCTGTTTATGATGTTACTAATATTGGGCACTTTGGGTTAGCTAGTAAAATATATTGTCACTTTACATCACCAATTAGACGTTATCCCGATCTATCAGTTCACCGTTCGATTAGAAAATGTCTGCTCAATGAAAATATTAATTTAGAAGAGATTAAAAGTTGGGATAATAAACTTCCTTTAATTGCTTCTCATTCATCACTAAAAGAGCGTGATGCAGTTGCTTGTGAACGTGATGTTGATGATATGAAAATGGCTGAATATATGGAAAAACATATAGGTGAGGAATTTAAGGGTATTATTACAGGTGTGATGAGCTTTGGCTTTTTTGTTCAACTTCCTAACATGATTGAAGGCTTAGTTCATGTGGAAGAATTAAAAGGTGATTTTTATACATATGATGAATCAACTTTTAGCCTAACTAGTCCTAAAAATAAAAGAGGATACCGTTTAGGTGATGAAGTTGATGTCATAGTTAAAGCTGCTAGTAAACAAAATAAAACAATTGATTTTAGTATAAAAGGTGAAGTATGCGCAAAAGAAAACTCAATAAATTAGGGAAAATAGTTATTAGTTTGCTAGTTATTCTTTTATTAGGAGTAATTGGTTTAACTACTTATCATTTTGTATTTAAAAATAACAAAGATGTAAAGGAAAAGCCACAAGTTGAAGTTGTAGAAGAACCAAAAGAGGAAGAGGAAGAACCGGTAGTGCCAGAAGAAAAAAGAATGTCTTTAGTTATGGTTGGTGATGCTTTAATTCATGGAGCTATTTATATGGATGCAAGAAAGGCAAATGGTACTTATGATTTTTCTAAGATGTTTACTTATATTGCGCCGATAATTAAAGATTATGACTTAAAATATTATAACCAAGAAAGTATTATAGGTGGAGGAACACCTCAACATTATCCAAGATTAAATTCACCTGATGCGATTGGGAAAAATTTAGTTAGTATTGGGTTTAATTTAGTTAGTTTAGCTAATAACCATGCTTTTGATCAGAATGAAGCAGGCTTAAAATATTCGACAGCTTTTTGGAAAAAGCAAACTGGTGTTAAAACAGCTGGATCTTATGCATCTTTAGCGGAAAGAAATGCTATACCTGTTTACGAACAAAATGGTATTAAATATGCTTTTTTAGCTTATACAATGTGTACTAATGGACTTAGTGCGCCAAAGGGTAAAGAATATTATGTTAATGTCTATGATAAAGAGTTAGTTAAAAATGATATTGTCAAAGCTCGTAATAATGGTGCTGAAGTCGTTATGGTATCTATGCATTGGGGTAATGAATATACACATGTTCCTACAGATATTCAAAAGACGACAGCTAAATACTTATCTAGTTTAGGTGTTGATTTAATTATAGGATCTCACCCTCATGTTATTCAACCTATTGAATATATTGGAAACACGCTTGTTATTTATTCACTTGGAAATTTTATATCAGCACAACGTGTTTTAGGATTAGAAAAAATTATTGGTTTGTTAGTTGGAACAGATATTGTAGTTAAAGATAATAAGGTTTCTTTTGAGAAAACTAATTTTGAATTGTTATATACATATTATACTGCTTCAAATGTTAATTTTAAGGTTATACCTTTTAATAAACTTAATAATAATATTTTAAATAACTATCAAACGATTAATACAAAATATCGCAAAATAGTTGATCCAAAGGGGCAATTTAATGGAAATTAAAAATAAAAGAGCAAATTATGATTATGAAATAGAGACAACATATGAAGCTGGTATTGTTTTAAAGGGAACAGAAATTAAAGCTATTAGAAGTGGTAAAGCTACTTTAAAAGATAGTTATGCCATTTATAAAGATGGTGAAATATTTTTACTTAATATGAATATTAGTCATTACGATAAAGGTAATATTTTTAATCATGAACAGACAAGAACAAGAAAGTTATTATTAAATAAAAAAGAAATTTATAAAATTCGTGATAGTATTGAAAGAGAAGGTTATACTTTAATTCCAATTAAACTTTATTTTAAAGGAAATTATGCAAAAATTTTAATTGGGGTAGCACGTGGTAAAAAGAATTACGACAAACGTGAAGCTCTAAAGAAAAAAGATATGGACAGGGAAATTCAAAAACAGTTAAAAAACGCAAATTTTTAGACTAAATGCAGGTTTATAAAAATTTGTTTAATTTATTAGACTTATTTCAGGTTTAAAGTAAGAA
>CANRJK010000065.1 GCA_947630955.1 uncultured Bacilli bacterium
TTCAATTAAAATGCCTATTGATTTAAATATTGCATATGCTGAATACATTAATCAGTCATAAAGTTTAACACAACTTTATAAAAAAAGAAACTATTTTTTTCTAGCTTCTTTTTCAATTATTCTTACTTTTAAATCTGGATTTTCAATATATTCAGATAACCAAGGCCACATTTGTAAAGCCCCTTCGTTATTAATGATAAATTCAAAAACTTCTTCTTCATTAATTTTATCCATTCCGTTTGAAAGAATAGCTAATAATTGTTGATTCATCGTCTCGTAATTTTCATATTCTTTAGGATTAACCGAAACTTGTTTTGAATAAAGTTTATTTCGACTATTATTCGGCATAACTGTCATAATTTTTTTATGAGGTAATATTCCCAAAAGATGTAAAGTTTTTTCTTTAGATTTTGAATCCATAAAATCTAAAATCCATAAATTTTGTCTTAGAGGATCAAATTCTTGTTCACTACGATAAAGTTTAGAATGTTTATAACAATATTGTAATAATGCATCTTGAACATCTTTTAATGGTAAATAAAATACTTGTTTTATATCGTGATAAAAACTAATATAATTACTACATAATTCATCGGGAACAGCAATCCTTTTCTCTTTAGAAAATAAGTTATAACTGTTACTATCAGGAATAATTGCGACAACATTTTTATATGGAATATTATATGTTTCCATAATTTTAATTCGTCTTTCATTATCTAAAAACATCATAACCCAAATATTATCTATAACAACATTTTTAATATAATCTAACGATGATAAAAGAACACTATTTAAACGGTCTTCAAAAGTATTCTTTTCATCGAGAAATAACCATCTAATAACTTGACCTTGAAATTTAATTTTGTTTTTCTCCCAAATAGGAGCAGATACCCTACCCTCAAAAATCTTTTTATAATCAGAAGCAATATAGGCATCAACAGGAAAATCAACCATACAATTATGAACAGAAAATCCTTTAGTATTTAGTAATTGCTCAATATCATTTTTTCTTGCAAACTCAAGTAGCCATTGATTATCAGTTAAAAATTCTAATAAAAATGTTGAACTTTTACTTTCATTAATTATTACATTTAATTTTTTTTGGATAACAACTAACTCTTTGCTATCTTTTGGGTGATCAAAAATTCCTTCGATTAATCTACAATAATTTTGATAACGTTTTTCTTCCTCTTTAGAAATATCTATTAATTTATAAATAAGATGTTTTTTATCAGTATTAGTCGTTTTCTCATAGCTAACAGGTATTTTTATACTAACAATATCTGACATTATATCTTCAAATGCTTTCTAACAGCTCGCCATGAGCCAAACATACCAACAACCATACCAATTAATAACAAAATACCTGAAGCACCAAAGATAAAAGGATTGGGTTTAACTAGCGTTACAAAATTACCAAATAATTGTCCATTAAATGAATCATACAAGGAACTATAACCATAGGTTGTAACAATAATAGGAATAATAGATCCTAATATACCTAAAAATAATCCTTCAAAAATAAAAGGTATTTTTATATTGATATTTGAAGCACCAACTAAACGCATAATATCAATTTCTCTTTTTCTTGAAAAAATAGTTATTTTAATTGTATTAGATATCAAGAAAGCCGTTACAAGAATAAGAGCAATAACAACTACATAGGTTGCTCTTCGAACAAAGTTAAAAATTGTAACTAATCTTTCAACCATGCCTTCGCCATATTTAACAGTATCAACACCATCTATTTTTTTTAAGGCATTGGCTGTTTTTTCCATCTTTTCAATATCGATAACTTTAACATGGTAAGCATCTCTTAAGAAGTTTTTATCACGAGTATCATACTTTTCCAAAACAGAATTATAAGTATCTGATGATTTCATTAATTCTTCACGAATTTCCATCTTACTTCTAGCAATTACATCTTTTTGACCAGTACCAACGTTGTCTATTTGACGAATTTCTTGTTCAATTTTTTTGAATCGTTCTTCTGTAATATCTTCATCCAAAAAAACAACTATAGTTACATCCTTTTCTACTTTTCTTGTAAAACCGTTAACGTTAACAGAAAGAACAATGGCGATTGCAACAACAATTAAAGTAATAGTAATACAAGAAATAGAAGCTACTGAAAGAGAAAAATTTCTAAATACACTTTTAAAGGAATCTCTTATATTTCTACTTAATATTCTAAATAGCTTCATGACGATACTCTCCTTCCGCATACTCTTTCAATATTCGGCCTTGATCTAAAACAACAACTCTCTTTTTCAACTTATCAACAATTTCCGTATCATGGGTAACCACTATAACAGTTGTTCCTAATTTATTAATAGCCTCTAAAACATTCATAATTCCTAAACTCGTTTTCTCATCTAAGTTTCCTGTTGGTTCGTCACAAATTAAAATTTTAGGTCCATTAACAATCGCACGAGCGATAGCTACTCTTTGTTGTTCACCACCTGATAATTGGTGAGGATATTGTTTAGCCTTTTTCTTAAGACCAACTAAATCTAAAACTTTGATAACTTTAGCATGTATTTCATCATTTGGTACACCAAATATTTCTAACGCAAAAGCAACATTTTCATAAACAGTTGATTTAGGCAACAACTTAAAATCTTGAAAAACAACACCTAATTTTCTTCGAATCTTATATACTTTACGATTAGTTATTTTAGCAACATCGATTCCACCTATATAAATTTGTCCACTTGTTGGTCGTTCTTCGCGATAAAGCATTTTAATTAAAGTTGACTTCCCACATCCAGTTGCTCCAATGATGAAAACAAATTCTCCTTTTTTAAATGATATTGATAAATCGTGAATAGCTGTTACACCAGTTTTATAAGTTTTACTAGCGTTTCTAATTGTTATCAATTCCATATATATTCCTCCTTATACTCCACCTGATACTTCATAAGCATCAGTAACGATAAAAAATGCATCTTTATCAATCATTTTAATGCCCTCTTTAAATAAGTAATATTCTTTAGTTGGGACAATACACATAATCATTTTTTCTAAATTACCAGTATAACCACCACGAGCTTCTAAAACAGTTACACCATGCGACAAATTTTGCGTAATAAATCTTTTAACAGCCGTTTCATGTTCTGTTATAATGTAGAAAGCTTTCGATGAAGAAATACCTAAAAGAACTTTATCTGTAATAATACTTACTATATATAAATTTAAAAGTGAATAAATAAATGTATCAAAACCAAAGACAAAAATACTAAAAATAATAATTACTAAATCAGTAAAATACATAGCTTTGCCCATAGACATCTTGGCATACTTACTAACAATTTGATTTAAAATATCTGTTCCACCACTAGTATATCCAGCGCGAAAAACAAGACCTAAACCTAAACCAGTTAAAACAGAACCACAACCAGCTATCAGGATATTCTCTAAACTACCTAGATTAACATTGACAAGCCAGTCAGTACATTTTACAAATAGTGGAAATAACAAAGAACCCATAATTGTCTTTTTAGTCATTTCTTTTCCTAATAAGAGAAAACTTAAAAGTAATAAAACTAAATTCCCAATCAAAATAACAATTGATGGGTCTAAAGAAAAGAACTTATTGACTAATATTCCGACACCACCAATGCCATATATTAAATTACATTTTCTTGTGAACAAATTATAAGATATAGCCACTAACATAAGACCTAGTACAAATTCAAAATAACGTTTTATCCAATGTGCGTGATAAATCTTATTTAAAAGCAGTTTATTCTCTATTTTATCTGTCATTATTTAACTCCTTTTTTTAAAAATTCTCCAATAAAGGCATCAATATCTCCATCTAAAACTTTTGTAACATTACCTGTTTCATAATTAGTACGATGATCTTTAACTAAAGAATAAGGATGCATCGTATAAGTCCTAATTTGAGAACCAAAATTTATTTCTGGGTTTTCACCTTTAAAAGTTAATAACTCTTTTTCTCTTTTTTCTATTTCTAATTGATAAAGCTTATTTTTAAGGACGTTCATTGCTATTTCTTTATTTCGAACTTGACTACGTTCATTTTGACAAGTTACAACTATTTTAGTAGGAAGGTGTGTTATACGTACTGCACTATCAGTAGTATTAACACCTTGTCCACCTTTTCCACTTGAACGATAAACATCAATTCTGATATCGCTATCTTTAATTTCAATATCAATCGCATCATTATTATAAATTGGGGTTATATCAACCGAAGCAAATGAGGTATGTCGTCTTTTATTCGAATCAAAGGGAGATATTCTTATAAGCCTATGAACACCCTTTTCACTTTTAAGATAACCATAACTATTATGTCCATGAACAATAATAGATACACTCTTAAGGCCAGCCTCATCACCTGCTTGATAATCATAAACTTCAATTTTATAATTGTGGCGTTCACAATATCTAGAATACATACGGTAAAGCATATTAGCCCAGTCACAAGACTCAGTACCACCAGCTCCTGGATGAATTTCTAAAATACAATCACAACTATCGTAAGGACCATTAAGGAGTAGTGAAATTGATACATCATCTATTTTCTTTTCAAAATCAATAATATTTTTTTCTAAAAAGGAATGTAGTTGTTCATCATCTTCTTCTTTAAGCATATTAGCAATTTCCAAATTATCAGAAATATCTGTCTTTAACTTTTCAACGTTAGTCAAAGTACTTTTAAGATTATTCAACTCATTAATTACATCTGAGCTATTAGACTGGCTCCAAAAATTTGGTTGATTAACGATTTTTTCTAATTCTTCAATTTTTTTCTTTTTATTATCTGGGTCAAAGAGACCTCCATAATTGTTTTGTCTTCAAAGAAAAACGATTATATACACTTATAATTTCTTTTATCTCCATACCTATCCTCCATATAGGATAATTATATCATTAATTCTAATCTTTTTAAAGAGAAATAAAAAAATAAAGTAAATTTACTGGCTAAATTACTTTATCTTTAAAATACATTTATCACCGATTGCTGTTTTAAAATCAATTCCTAATTTTTTATCGCCAACAATACTACCATAATGGACAGGAATAGCGTATTGATAATTAAATTTATCTAAGCATTTTATTGCTTCATCTTTAGTCATTGTAAAAGTCCCACCAATTGGAATAAAGACAACATCACAATTAATTCCTTTTATCTCATCTATATCATCAGTATCACCCATTATGTAATAGCAGATATCATTTAAATATATAATATAGCCACACCAATCTTTATTTTTTTGGTGAAATTGTTTATTAATATTATACATTCTTACCGTTTTAAATTTGATATTATCTAACATATAGCTTTGTTCTGGCGACACAAAAAGAGCTTCATTGTCATAATCATAAATATCTTTCATGGTCATAGGTAAAATAAAAATAGTATTTGAATTAATTACTTTAGCAATATCTTCTTTGCTAAAATGGTCATAATGATCATGAGTAATAAATACATATTTCGCATCGTTGTAATTTTTATCAACACCAAAAGGATCAATATATATGTTACCTATTTTAATGCTATTTTGTTTAAATACTTTAATATTTTCTAACATATTCCCTCCCTATCTTTAAGTAATTATAACATTTTTTATCTTTTTTATGTATATTTTTGTTTTTTTATGCTATAATGTTATTGCATGCAGGTGTAGTACAATGGTTAGTACACGGCCTTGCCAAGGCTGGGATGCCAGTTCGATTCTGGTCACTTGCTCCAG
>CANRJK010000066.1 GCA_947630955.1 uncultured Bacilli bacterium
AAAAATTTTTAATTTTAATCTCATTATCCATAGCAATCGTCCTTTACTTTCATAACAAAATTATAACATTTTGTTGCAAATTAGTAAATTCAATTTGATTAAAAAAATTATTATTTTTAAACATTATATTTCTCACAACCATAAGTATTGATTTTAAAACTATCAAGCATGGTGCTGTCACACCCTTTTTTCTTGTTAGGGCACATATCCCTAAAACCCTTAAAATAGTCTCCGACAGTTATAAATTTTATTATTAAAATAATAATAATTATACAAAAATTTGGCACTCTCTCAAAATAATAGTGCCAAATTTCGTTTATTATTTTCATATTATAATTATTTAATTTTATTATCAATAGTATATATACAATCAATTTCTTTTGTATTTAAATTTATTAAAAGGTTATTAGTTTCTGATTTTATTGTTGACACAAAAATAGAAAATGTGTATTTGTATGGACTATCAAAAGTGTATCCAAAACAATAATTTCTATTTTTTGAATAAGGCAAACATTCTGGTGTAGGTTTAATATCATTAGAATGAATAATAAATTCTAATGAGATTGAATCGCTATTTGAGATATGATTAATAACTACAAAGTCATTATGTTTAGTTTTATTATATTCATCAAAAAAATCAATATTGTTAGGAAAAATCGCTTGAAGCAAATAAACAAAAAGTTTATTTTTATCGGGGGATACATTAAGTAATTTATAATCTTTCCCAAAATTTTTTGTTATATTTGAATTAACATGAATAATCATATCTCTAGGGTGAAAAGATATTTTTGGTTCAACATTATCTGTATCAAAATCTGTTAGTTTTACAATATGTTCTGAATATGCACTTTCATCATAACTCTTAGTAGCAATTTTAGAAATATATCTTTCTTTTTTTGAAGGAAAAGTTATATATATAGAATCGTCAGTCTCAAAAACAAAATTCATTAAAATAAACTTTTTCCCACCTTTTTCCAATAATATTGGAGTAACCAGTTTTTTTGACAATATAATCACCTCTATATAAATTATATCATACTTTCCTCAAAATAGGGCTTTAATTGTTATACATTAGTTACACAATGACTATCTCCTCCTCCTGCATTTATGTGATTAGATATAACAAGTACATCTTTATAATTCCCAAAAGCATTTTTTACTTTATTGGTACGTTCAGTTGGAGACAAAGTAATATCACTTTCTCTTGTCATAACAACAGGAATACCTAACTCTTTAAATCTATCATACATATATTGTGATATTTTTAAAGTTAAATCCTTCTCTATTATTCCATTACCGATAGCGCCAGGATCTTCCCCTCCGTGACCTGGGTCAATGACAATTCCTCTAACATTATTATACATAAAAAAACCTCCTTATCATAGTGTATGCTGAGGAGCTTTTTTAGTGACAAATGACTTAACTAACAAAATGTTTTCATTGTCTCTTTGTTAAATAAACTTACTAAATTATTAAATATTCATAAACAAATTATTTCATTTTTCTTCTAACTATTTTGTATTACATTTCAATATACTAAGCTCAATTTTGACAATTATTTAGTTTTTATTTATCTTCTTATAAATTAAATATGATAAGCATCCTAAAAAACCAGCGCCTAATAAAATAGAAACAGAGGCATTATTATCGTTTTGAACTTGATTTTCTTCCTGAGCTTTACCTTTCTTTTCTTTGGCTTCTTCCTTTTCAACAATCAGTACATAATCTTGATTTTCACCATTTTCTGCTGTAACTTTTACAACTATTTCATTGTGACCAACTTGTAAATTTTCGTTATCAATAATTTCAGCATGAGCATTAGAATCTTCTAATTCATAAGTAATATCTAAATTTTCTTTATTATTAGAAATATTAATAATATCACTTTTAAACGAATTAAACGTTACCTCTTTGCCATCGACAAAAATTTTAATATTTTTATTAGAACTTAATATTTTTTCTCTCGTAATATTTAATCTATAATTTTTAACATTGCCATTTTCGGCCGTAACTTTAATATTAATAATATTTTCGCCAATAGTCAAAGCAGGATTTTTTTTATAATCTAAAGTAGCCTTAGAATTATTAGCAACTACCAATATCGTCGCACTTTCTTTGGTTGTCTCATAAACCATATTATCCGCAATGGGAATAGATTCTTCATTAATAGTGACTTTTTTTAAAGAAGTATCACTACTTTTAACTACTTTTGAAACAACAGTTTTTTTATTTGATGAAGTAGATGAAGTACTGCTATGGCTAATGGAACTTGATGAACTACTACTAGAACCACTTGAACAACCACCATGTCTTGAACAACAGCCTTTATGGCAAGTAACACAACTAGGACTAGTTGTACCATCATTACAAACAATATTAGCTTTTACCACAATAGGACAAAAAACTAACATTACTAAAAATAAAATAACTCTTCTTTTCACACAACTCACAACCTTTATTAAAATAATATCACGGAATTACCATTTGAACTAGGATAATAATAAAAAAATCAAAATAAAGTGAATAAATTATTTTTTACCTAAGTAATCTTTTGCAGCATCTAATCTATTATTTGGAAAAATACCCACAAAATTATTTTTATATGCATTCACGAATCAATCTACTAAAAAATGTTGCATCATTTAAAAAGGTACCTTCATATCAAAGTACCTTAAATTATCATATTTACTTACCAAAACAGTTTTCTCTTTTATTTCTAAATTGACCAATTTAGTGATATGTAACACTAACTTAATAAATCATTGGCTTTCGCATTCAACGCCAAGTCGGCAACTTTACCATGTTCATAAGCAAAATATCCTGCTGCTCCTATCATAGCTGCATTATCGGTGCAATACTTCATTTCTGGTATAATTAAATTTATATTATTCTCTTCACATAACTCAGCTAATCTATCACGCAACCATCTATTAGCCGAAACACCACCAGCAACTATTAAATTTTTTACCTTATACTGACGAACAGCTGCCATAGTCTTTTTAGATAAAATTTCAACAACACGCTCTTCAAAAGAACGAGCTAAATCAGCTTTTCTAATTTCATTACCCCTTTGTTTTTCATTATGAACTAAGTTTATAACTGCACTTTTAAGGCCACTAAAACTAAAATTAAAGCTACTATCATCCAAAGGCAAAGGCAAATCATAAGTATCTTTACCTTCACGAGCAAGTTTATCAATATTTGGTCCTCCAGGATATGGTAACCCAATAACCCTTGCTACCTTATCATAAGCTTCGCCAACAGCATCATCTAATGTAGCACCTATTACTTCAAAAGAATAATGCTTACTCATATAAACTAACTCAGTATGTCCACCAGAAACAACCAATGCCATTAAAGGAAACTCCATTTTTTTTACCAAATTATTTGCATATATATGCCCAGCAATATGATGAACTGGTATTAATGGCTTATTATAAACATAAGCAAGTGTTTTGGCAGTCATAACACCTATTAGTAAAGATCCTATTAATCCTGGCCCATAAGTTACAGCAATCATATCAATATCATCCATTGTCATATTAGCTTTATTTAAACATTCTTCTAAAACCATTGTTATATTTTCAATGTGCATACGACTAGCTATTTCAGGAACAACACCACCATAATTAGCATGAGTATCCATTTGCGACAAAACAACTGTTGCAATCTCTTCACTTCCATTTTTTATAATTGAAACACTAGTTTCATCACAACTAGATTCAATAGCTAAAATATATTTATCCATTCTATCATCTACTTCCTTTTAATTTTTCTTCAGCTTCAGTATTTTTCAAATAATTAGGTTTTAACTCATGAGGATTTACTCCTACATCATCTTTGTGCCTATTAATTATCTTTATAATATCATAATCTGGCTTATTAACAGCGAATGTAAATACATCATCAGATACGCACCAAACATCTTTATTATCTATTTTTTCCTTTAAATCATCTAATAAAATGTAACAATCATCAATAATAGAGTTAAGCTCACTATCATATAAACCAGCAAAAACATAATTTCTTCGTGCATCTATTAAGGCTAAAACTTCTTTTTTGTCTTTATCAGATGATGCCATTAATTCTAAACTTGATATAGGCACTACTTTTATTTGCTTACTCCAAGCCATTATCTTAACGACAGTCAAGCCAAGTCTAACACCAGTAAATGAACCTGGTCCTACCGTTACAAATATTACATCAAGATTTTCTGGTTTCAATTTTGAAACTTTAAATGCTTCATCTATAACTAAAAGTAAATTGACAGATAAATCATTATTATTTTCCTCATTGTACAAATATTTTATTTCATTATCAACAACTATAGACACAATAAGTTTCTTAGTTGCAGTATTTACAAATAATGCTTTCATGGAACTGCTTCACCCAAACTTTCTTATTTCTTACTTTTTACTTCTTATTCCTTACTATTTATTTCCTATTTTTTATATTCCCTATCTCTTATTTTTTTATCTCTATTTTTTCATTTGATTCTATTTCTTACTGGTATTTTTATTTATTATCCATTATTTTTTTATCTTCTTAACTACCTTAGTAGCTCCCTAAAATTTGTTTTTCAAACTTTTCTCTTTAGCGTTTTATGATATATTACCAACAATTACACATCACTAAATTAAATTATAGCAAAAAAAAGCAGAATTTTAAATATTATCAGTTAATTTAAACCAAGTAAATATAATTTAAAGCTCTGTTTTTTAATATAGTCATTAAAATTTTTATTTTTCTAAAACTGACATTACCTCATCTATAGAAATAGGACCTGTCCTTTGTATTTTTATTGATCCATTAGTGCAGTCTAATATAGTACTAGCTTCATTTAAAAAGATATCCCCTTCTAAAATGCCGTCAATCTCTGGAAAATCTCTTTCGATTTCATCTAAATTATTACAAGGTTTATTACCACTTGTATTAGCACTAGTTAAAAATAGTGGACTTTGTGTTTTTTCAATTAATTCTTTTATTTCTTTTGTTGGAGCTATCCTTACAGCTAATTCATCACTAATTTTACTTCCAGCATTATTGATATAAGAAAAAGTTTCAGGTTTCTTTTTAAGAACTAATGTAATTGGGCCAGGCATAAAAGTACGTATTATTTTTTCAACTTTCGCATCGACAATAGCAATATTTTTAATTTGTTCTTCATTTAAACAAACAACCGGAAAGGATTTATTATTAGGGCGATTTTTAATCCTTGCTAGTTTCTCATATGCTTCTTTTGAATTTATACGAGCACATAAGCCATAAACAGTATCAGTTGGTACACTAATTACCCCATCATTGTTTAATATGTCAGCTAATTTTTCTATCTCATTTGCTTTATATCTCATCTTAATATCTCCTCACCATCCATAATAATAAATTTATTTCTTTTTCTTGATTAATTATAACACGTATAATACTGATTAGTAAATTGTTAAAAGGTAAAATTATTTGACTTTTGAATAAGCTTTTACTAGAA
>CANRJK010000067.1 GCA_947630955.1 uncultured Bacilli bacterium
CTATTAATACGTTCATGATATAATTTAATAGGTGATAATGTGCATAAAAAAATATGGTTATTTAGTTTTATTTTTGTTTTTATCGATCAATTAACAAAAGTATTAATATCGAATTTAATTAGTTTAAATAGTGAAATTAGAGTTATACCAAGTTTTTTTTATTTAGCTAATGTTCATAATGATGGAGCAGCTTTTAGTATTTTAAGAGGAAATCTTGTCTTTTTAATCATTATGACAATTATTTCTATTTTTTTAATTTATTATTTTTTTATTAAAGGGAAAAAATTAACAACATTAGAAAGTTTTTTATTGTCTATGTTATTAGGTGGTATTATAGGTAATTTTATCGACCGAGTTATATATGGTTATGTTATTGATTATTTAGGATTTATTATTTTTGGTTATTATTTTCCTATTTTTAATTTGGCTGATAGTTTTATTATAATATCAATTGCGATTTTACTAATATTTAGTTTTAAGGAGGAGTTATGGAAGAATATAAAATTGAACAAGAAGACGGACGATTAGATTCGACCTTAGCTAAATTATTAGGTGTTAGTCGTAGTAAAGTCGTTAAGATGTTAAAAAATAATAAAATTTTAGTTAATGATGAATTGGTTAAATCAAGTTATTTATTAAAAACAGGTGATATTGTTAAGGTAGAACCTTATGTTGAAGAATTAATGTCAGCAGAAGCTGAACCGATGGACTTAGATATTGTCTATGAAGATGATGATGTTTTAGTTGTTAATAAAGAAAATGGGGTTGTAGTTCATCCAGCTATTGGCAATAATCATGGAACCTTAGTTAATGGTCTTTTGTATCACTCGAAAAATTTAAGTGATGTCAATGGCGAATTTCGTCCTGGTATCGTTCATAGAATAGATGCCTATACAACTGGTCTTTTAATGATCGCTAAAAATAATGAAGCTCATGATTTTTTAGCTAAACAATTAAGTGAGAAAAAAATAACTAGAAAGTATTGGGCATTAGTTTGGGGTGTTATTAGACATGATACAGGGACTATAGATGCCCCAATAGGTAGAGATTTAAAAGACCGAAAAAAAATGTGTGTAACAGCTACCAATAGCAAGCCAGCCATTACACATTTTAAAGTTTTAGAGCGTTATCAAAATGCCACGCTAATAGAATTAAAACTAGAAACAGGTCGTACTCATCAAATAAGAGTTCATATGAATTATATTGGTTATCCGGTTGTTAATGATCCAGTATATGGCAAAAGAAAATTAATTGATGATACAGGACAATGTCTTCATGCTAAAAAAATAGGTTTTATTCATCCAAAAACTCATGAATATATGGAGTTTGATAGTGAATTACCAGATTGTTTTAAAAGAATTATGGATATACTAAAAACAGGTTAATTGCTTTACTAAATTTTTAAAATATATTACAATATAAGAGGTGATTTAATGAATATAACATTAGATAAAAATGATGAGATTGTGATGAAATTACTACATTATTTTATAACCGAAGAAGGATATAATCCTATTATTTTACATGGCGCTAAAGATGAAATTTGGTTAGAAAATGCTGATAGCGATTATAAGATAGTTAGAATTGTTACTAATTATATTCATAATGATGAACAATTTAATTGGGATATATATCGTACTAGACAAATAATGCGTACAATAAAAAAGAAAACGTTCAGTTTTAATATGAATGCTTTAAGTATATTTATAAATTTAGGTGATAATGTTCATCTAGAAGAAAAACCTCGTAAAAATATTGATTGTATTGAACTAAAAAATATGTCTGATATTAATAAATACGACTTTGTTTTAAAGTCATTCCCATCAATAACAGATGTTAACGATGTAAAAGAAAAAGGTCTTGAGTTATTTATGAAATTAACTGAAGAAATAAATAACAAAAATAAAGATGATGCAACAAAAGCTAATGAGATTTTTAGTAAGAAAAGGCCAATTATTACTTATGCTTTAATTGTAAGTAATATTATTATGTTTCTCATGTTAGTTTTATCAGGTGCTAGTGTCTTTAATATTGATCCTAATATTCTTTATAGCTTTGGTGGCTTGGTTAATCATCACATGATGAATAGTATTACCGACTATTTTGCATTAATATCAAGTATGTTTCTTCATGCTAATATTATTCACTTATTAATCAATTTGTATGCTTTATATATAATTGGTCCACAGTTAGAGAGTTTTTTTGGCAAAGCTAAGTATTTAACTATTTACCTTGTAAGTGGTATTGTTGGTGGCTTAGTTTCAATGTTATTTTTAGGAGATAATGTTGTAACAGTTGGTGCTAGTGGTTCTATCTTTGGCTTACTTGGAGCTTTTATCTATTTTGGATATCATTATCGCGTTTACTTAGGAACTGTTATTAAATCTCAAATAATACCTATTTTAGTTTTAAACTTAATCATTGGTTTAGCCATTTCTGGTATTGATATGGGAGCTCATATTGGTGGCTTTATCGGTGGTTTTATAACTGCTAAAGCCGTAGGAATCAAATATAAAACAACAACATCAGACCATATTAATGGTTGGATTATGCTTGGTATTTTGATTTTCTTCTTAA
This sequence comes from uncultured Bacilli bacterium, assembly GCA_947630955.1. Classification (GTDB taxonomy): domain Bacteria; phylum Bacillota_I; class Bacilli_A; order RF39; family UBA660; genus UBA5578. The sequence continues at coordinate 2,578 of CANRJK010000067.1, forward strand.
TTTACATGGGAACTATTATCTAAATAATTAAATGAAACTAGAATTTTTTCTAGTTTTTTGTTTATTTTAAAAGTGTAAAGTAATAAAATTTTATTTAGAAATTAATGGTAAATATTAAATGATGTGGTAAAATATAAGTGAAAATAGGAGTGGTGTTATGACTCAAGAAGAAATAGCTAAAAGTTATGGTATTAAGACAAATGATATTAAACATATTATTTTAGATAATGGCCGTGAATTTTTAAAGTTTTATGATTCAAATAATCAAAAAACAAGGATGATTGCAAATAATGTAGTAGGTGAGTTTCAAAGTATTCAGCAAGAATTATCATTTACTCAAAGTAATAGTAACAAAGGTGATTCTGCTAGTTATCTAGATAGAGAATTGGTATTAGTCCCTATGGATGAATTAAAAAATAATCGCTTTAAATATATGCGACAAATAAACCGTTTATCAACGATTGACCGAAAAAAAGTTAAAGCTTTAATAAAAAGTAGCAAACAAATAAGTTTACAATATATAAATATCGAAAATGCTATAGGTATTGATAATAATGATAACGTTATCGATGTAAATTTTGATTTTTTGAATAACCGAGCTACGATAAAACCAGCAAGAATTATAAATTATCAAGCTTATAAAGAAGATAGTATGGAAAATAATGTAGGTACTGAAATAGCAACTGATGAGTTCGATAAGATTGCAAGTGAAATGGTTGCAAACGGAAATATAATCGCTATCAGAAATAGTGAATTAATAAATGTACATGGTCAAATGATTGATAAAAAAACGATTTATGACTTATATGAAATGCCAGATGCTATTGATAGATTATCTTTACCTGCTAATCAAAAGTTTATTTACGAGGGAATTATTAATGCTATAAATAGATGTATTCAAAATAAACAAAAAGAGCAATTACCACAAAAACAAAAAGTATTAATTAATAAAGAAAGTTATAGAGATGCAGCTTAATCTATGACTTTTTTTAAAAGATTCTAATAATAATTTCATTTTTTTATAGTTTTTGATATAATTATTAATAGGTGTAGTAACATGAAGAGTATATATGGTGTAACAATTAAACAATTAGAACAGTATTTCATAGATAAAAAGGAAGGTAAATTTAAAGCTACACAAGTTTTTGAGTGGTTATATAAAAAGAAAGTTACATCTTTTAAAGATATGAAAAATGTCAGTCATAAAACGATTGATGATTTAACAAAGGACTATGAAATAAAACCCTTAAAAATAATTACTAAGAAAATTGGCGATGATGTTGCTAAATATTTATTTGCTTTAGACGATAATAATAAAATCGAAGCTGTTTTGATGCATCATGATTATGGCGAAAGTTTGTGTATTTCAACGCAAGTTGGCTGTAATATGGGGTGCCATTTTTGTGAAAGTGGTCGTCTTAAGAAAATTCGAAATTTGACAAGTGATGAAATGGTTAGACAAATTTTAGCCGTTGAAAATGATTTAAAAATACGTATCTCTCACCTTGTTTTAATGGGAATAGGTGAACCTTTTGATAATTATGATAATGTTATTTCTTTTATTGATATTATAAATAATCCAAAAGGAATAGATTTGGGTAGTAGGCATATAACTATTTCAACTAGTGGTATTGTTCCTAAAATAAAACAATTTACGGAATATGATAAGCAAGTTAATTTGGCCATTTCTCTTCATGCTCCTAATAATAAAATTAGAAATAGTATTATGGAAATTAATAAAGCTTATCCAATAGAACAACTTATTGAAGCTGTAAAACAGTACGTTATTAAAACTAAAAGAAGAGTTACTTTTGAGTATATTATGTTAAAAGACGTTAATGATTCTAAAGAAAATGCTCTCGAATTAAGTAATTTACTTAAAGGGATAAATTGTTATGTTAATTTAATACCATATAACGAAACAAGTCATATTGAGTATAAAAAAAGTAACAAAGAAAAAATAATGCAGTTTTATGATGTATTAAAGAAAAATGGAATTAACGTAACAGTTAGACGTGAATTTGGAAGTAATGTCAATGCAGCTTGTGGGCAATTAAGATCAAATTACGAGGAGGCATAATATGAAATATAGCTATTTAACCGATCCAGGTAAAATACGTGAAAGAAATGAAGATAGTGTTATTATTACCTCAAACTCTGCTGGTGAAATATTTATGTGTGTTGCAGATGGTATGGGTGGTCATAAAGATGGCGAAGTGGCATCTAGTATAGCTATTAGTTATATAAGTAAACGTTTCAAGGAAATAAGTAGTGTTGGTAATAAAGAGGATGCTATAAATTGGATTCAAAGTACCGTTAATGAAGCTAATGTCGAAATCTTTAAATATGTTTCTTCTCATCCAGAAAGCATGGGTATGGGGACAACTGTTGTTTTAGCGATTTTAACTCCAACTTTTTTACTATTTGGAAATATTGGTGATTCTTCTGGTTATGTTATTAAAAATAATAAATTACATAAGATAACGGTTGATCATACCTTAGTTAATTTGTTGGTTAAAAGTGGTGAATTAACTGAAGAAGAGGCTAAAGATCATCCTCGTAAAAATGTTTTAATGAAAGC
>CANRJK010000068.1 GCA_947630955.1 uncultured Bacilli bacterium
TTTATTTCAAACAAAGCTTGCCTTTGTTTGTTACCTATCAATTAATTAAAAACTGACATTTCTAAAAAATCTTAACATACAAATGTACTTTTTTCTTCGTAATTTTTAAAGAAAGACAAGTTTATAATTTTTACAAACTTGTCTTTCCAATGTGAGCTGTTAAATTAACTTCATCACAATCTCTACAGTACCTATTGTAATATTGTTTTGCTACATAAATAAGCATCGTATGATATGTCATGTTAGAAAAATAATTACCGAAAGCACTACCAAAACCAATTGGCTTATCGTTTTTAATTAAATCTTGATTATCATTATGGTAAATAGCATTAACTAAAAAATTTTGATGAATTAAATTATAAGGATCAAAAGTCGCTAAAGAACCTGTCCAACCTTGATGAGAAAAACTACCAGTTGCAAATTCTGATGGTGTATAGGTTTTTTGTAATCCTAATGGATGTTTTACATATACTCCTAAATTACCTTTAGCGCTTTGTAAAGCATTAGGAAAAGTTACCTCCCCTAATCGACTTAAATACTTATGACTTAAATATCTATTTCCATTAACTTTTTTAAGACCAAATAATCCATCAGCTAATCTAGCTAAATCATTACTAGTCGTAAATAAACCAGCTGAACCTACTGCTCCACCTAATTTTTGAGCCTTAGGGTCATGACATAAACGCAGATCATTACCATTTCCAGATATATTATTAGATTCAGGGTTAAAAGTTGTTGCCTTAATATCCAAAGGTTCAAATAGATATTTTCGCATTATATCTTCAAATTTTATATATTGATGAAACTTATTAGCAAATACTTTTTCTAATGTATCACCAATTACAATAGCACCAAAATCAGTATATTCATTCTGACTGCGATCATCATTTACCAAATATAAAGTCTTCAATATTTCATACGCTTCTTCTTCACTACTAGCCTTTGCAATATTTCCATTAGTACGAAGTTTTCCATGTAATCTAATTAAATCATTAAAGGTATAATCACCTAAACCACTAAACTCGGGATTTAAATCAGCAATCTTATCATTCAAATTAATAACGCCTAATTCCTCAAGACGAAACAACAATACTAAAGTATATAACTTAGTTATAGATGCTATATCAAATTTAGTTTCTCGATTAATATTGCCAAAAAATAAATTATAACGTTTTCTAAGACCACCTAATATATTAACTTTAACATAACCAGCATCATTAGATGAAGGTAAGTAAATACATGATGAAATACCTGATATAAAATTTATTCCATAATCATTTTTTGAATTTAAAAAATGAGATGTTTCTTTAGCCATATTTTTTGTTATTCTTATGATAGAATCTTCTAAACCAAGATTTTTTCTTACAAGTTTTAAACAATCATTACGTAAAGATTTTAAATTAGAAAGATCACTACCTCTTCTATTTAAATCACCCAATATTGTTTCAACTTTTTCTTCGTTATTATACATAAAATCACCTCGATTTAAATTTTATTATAATTAGTAAGCCATATTTTGTCAAACTTCTAATTAATTTTTCTTTTTTGAATATTATAAGTTATCATCAACTTCAATCTACGAGGAATTAACTTTGATAAAAAATAAACTATTTTCATTTGAAAACCTGGAATAATTACCAATTTTCTTTTAAACATTTTTTTAATAGCGTATTTAGCTGTGTATTCACTACTCAAGCTTGGAAGTTTAAATTCAACTTTAGCAACTTTGTTAAACTCAGTATTAACCGGACCTGGACATAAACAACCAACATAAATGTTACTATGTTCACGTCTTAACTCTTCATAGATAGCCATTGTCAAATTAAAAACATAAACTTTTGTGGCATAATAAGTAGCCATTAAAGGACCCGGTTGAAAAGCTGAACTAGAAGATACATTTAAAAGATAACCTTTATTTTTCTCCTTAAAATAATTCAAAAAACATTTGGTTAAAGTATGAACAGCTTTGACATTTAAATCAATCATATCAAGTTCTTTTTCTAATTTGGTATCTTCGAATTTTCCAGCTAAACCAAAACCTGCATTATTGATAATGATATCAATATCTTCACCTTTAATTGTCTCATATAATTTTACACAATTGAAAGTACTTGATAAATCAATATTAATTATTTCAACATTTGTAGAAAGTTCTTTCTTTAATTTTTCTAATCTAGTTTTTCTACGCGCAACTAAAATCAAATCATATCCCATGTCACTTAAAACATGTGCCATATCGCGTCCAATACCAGAGGAAGCTCCTGTTATTAATGCTTTCATATTATCACTTAAATCACCCAATAAAAAATATGATATTTCCTATTGATCCTTTCTTTTTATATTTTCTTATCAACTTAGAATTATAAATATATTTTCTAACTATTATAATATTTTACCCTATTTATTAGAAAATACAACATAGTTATTTTTCATTATACTTACGTATTTCGTCACGAACCTTAACTTTTATTCTTTGAATTGCATTATCAACTTGTTTAGGTTCTTTATCAAGAATTTGAGCTATTTCACGGTAATTAAAATAATAAAGCATTAAATTAAAAACTTGAAATTCAAAATCAGTCAATTTTTCTTTAACTAATTCAATTATATCCTCTGTTTCTTGTTTATCTAAAACAATACTTTCAGGATTTGAAGTTTCATCTTTCAAAAGATAATCTAAACTTCCATCTTCTTCTGTATCAAAAGAAACTGATTCATTCAAATTTCGATGTTTTAATCGTTTAGCAGAAACAATTACACTTATAAGTCTTCTTTCAATACATGTTTTTGCATAAGTATAAAAACTTACATCCTTTTGTTCATTAAAATATCCTATTGCGTGATTTAATCCAATCATACCCTCTTGAATCAAATCACTTTTTTCAAGTCCTAAATAAGGACATGATTGCAACATACGACTAGCAATTGAATTTATTAAAGGTTCATATTTCTTAATAATTATATTATTAGCTTCTTCATTATTTTCATTAATATAATATATTAACTCATAATCATTTAAATCACTATAGTCCATCTTATCCCCTCATCTTTACTGCTTGAAAAACAACAATTGCTGTCGCAACCGATGCATTTAAACTATTAACCGCACCCTGCATTGGAATACTAGCAATAAAATCACATTTATCACGAACTAAACGACTCATGCCTGTTCCTTCATTACCACAAACAATAGCTATTTTACCATTATAATCAAGTTCTGTATAATCAGTGCCATTCATATCTGTCCCAAAAATCCAAAAGCCAGCTTTTTTTAAGTTATCAATCGTATTAGCAATATTTTTAACGCGAATAATTCGCATCTTTTCAGCTGTTCCTACACTAGTTTTTAAAACTGTTCCATTCACCTCGATTGAACGGTTTGAAGGAATAATAATTCCATCTACTCCAGCTGCTTCACAAGTCCTAATAATTGCGCCAAAATTATGAGGATCTTCAAGGTGGTCTAAAATCACAACTAGAGGTTTTTCTAGTGTTAATAAATCTTCTATTTTAGAATACTGATAATCTGGGACATCTAAAACAATACCTTGGTGAAGTCCATTAACCATTTTATCTAGTTCTATTTTTTTCATATTAATAATTTTAATTTGTTTTTTATTTAATTCGTTCACTATAAATTGATTATTAAAATTATTTGATATAAAAGCTTTATTAATTTTCTTATTATTTTTTAGTGTTTCTATAGCTACATTTTTTCCATAAATGTACATTTTACCACCTCTTATATATTTTTTTGTTTAAAGATATAATGCATTATTTCATCAATTCTTTTATGATTATCATCAATATACAAATAACCAATTAAAGCCTCCAACCCCGTTGCATATTTATATGTAATAATGTCTGTATTTTTAGGGTGAGAATTAACTTTATGATTTCTAGCTCTATTTATAATAATTAATTCATCGTCATTAAGAAAATTATCATTTAACATCATTTTTAAATACGAAGCTTGAGCTTTGGCACTAACATATTTAACTGCCTCTTTTTGTAAATCATTAACTTTAATTATTTTCTTTTCAATTAAATACTTGCGTACATATAATTCATATACACTATCGCCAATGTAGGCTAAAGCTAAGGAATTTATTTGTTCTTTATTCATATTCATACCTATCAAATGTTATTTCTTTAACAGAGCCATCTTTTATATCATTCATAATCACTGAATACACTTTATCATAATCAACTAATCCACCTTTAATAATACATCCTCTTTTTTGACCAATTATTTCTAAAACTTGTTCAAAATTGTCATCACTAACTACATCAATATTATAACGCTCTTTTAATTTTTGTGGGTAATATTTATATAAAGTTTTTAAAATATATAAAACTACTTCATCAATTGGTAAAATTTCTTCCTTGATAGCAGTTAAAGAAGCAAGGTTTAAAGCAACTATTTCTTCATCTAGTTTTGGCCATAATATTCCAGGAGAATCTAGTAGTTCTAATTGATTATTTATTCTAATCCAATTAAGTTGTTTTGTAACACCTGGCTTATTGCCAACATTTGATACCTTTTTACCAACTAATCGATTTATTAAAGTTGACTTCCCAACGTTAGGAATCCCCACTACCAAAACTCTAGTCTTACGAGTAACCATTCCTTTATTTTGTCTTTTAGCAACTTGCTCAAGCATTAAATTTTCTGTTGCTTGTAATAAAACAGAAAGATTGTTATTATTCATTAAATTGACCATTACGACTTTGTATCCCTTATTTTCATAATATTTTTTCCATTTTTTTGTTTGCTCATAATCACATAAATCAGCTTTAGTCATAACCATAATTCTTGGTTTATCTTTTAAATATTCATCAATATCTTTTATCTTAGATGAATAAGGCATTCGTGCATCAATTACCTCATAAACTAAATCAATCAAGTTAAGATTTTCTTTTATTAATCTCTTGGTTTTAGCCATGTGACCGGGATACCAGTTAATTCCGACTTTAGTTAATTTTTCTTCATTTGACATTTTAATCACTACCTTTTTCATTTAATAATTTAATTTTTTCTGCATTATTTAGAATATCTAATTGATATTTACATATATCACTTAATATTTCAAATCTTTCTTCTTTTGATTTTCCTT
>CANRJK010000069.1 GCA_947630955.1 uncultured Bacilli bacterium
ATAGGGATTCGAACCCTAGCATAACGGAACCACAATCCGCCGTGTTAACCCCTTCACCATATCCGCCATTTCAAATATGCATTTCAATTATATCAACTATTTTTTAAAATTGCAACAAAATATTGTTTTTCTACTAACTCATTTTTTTTAGAAACATAATATATATTGAGGTGGTATTGAATATGTATAATGAAAATAGCAATTTATTTGAACCTTATCAAGGGTTTATCCGTGGTAATATGTTTCCAAATTTATTTAGTCCATTTAAAAAAATATACGAAATTAAACCAATGAATGAACAAGCTGAATTGTTAACTTATATTGATATGTTAGATTTTGCTTGTATTGATTTAGGTTTATATCTTGATGTATATCCTGATAATGTACAAATGATTCAATTATACAACAAATTAAAAAATGAAAAAAATGAAATAAGAAAACAATATGAAGAAAGTTATGGTCCTTTAACTTTAAGCAGTAATGCTTTACAAGTAAGCCCTTGGGCTTGGGATGATAACCCTTGGCCATGGGAGGTGTAATTATGTGGAAATATGTAAAAAAATTAGAGTATCCTGTTAATATTCAAAATAAAGATTTAAAAATGGCTAAAAACTTATTAGCGCAATATGGTGGACCTGATGGTGAATGGGCAGCAGCTATGCGATATTTAAATCAAAGATACAACATGCCAGATGAACGAGGTAAAGCCCTACTTAATGATATTGGTACAGAAGAGATGGCACATGTTGAAATGATTGCTGCTATGGTTGGACAATTAATGGCTGGTGCAAGTGTTGAAGAACTTGAAAAAGCAGGATTAAATGCTCAATATGTTCAACATGACCATGCTTTATTTCCTGTTGATGCAGCTTTAGTTCCTTTTACTTCTACTTATATTGAAACAACAGGTAATTGGGATGCTGACTTAGTCAGTGATATGGCAGCCGAAAAAAGAGCTAAAGTTACTTATGAAAATTTAATGCGTATGACTGATGATCCTGATTTATTAAGTCCATTATCTTTTTTAAGGCAAAGAGAAGTTGTACATTATCAAAGATTTAAAGAATTAAGAGAATACTATAAAAACAAATACAAAAAAGAAGACCAAGGTTAAACATAAAAAATAACATCGCTTGATGTTATTTTATTTGTTATCAATTAAATGAACATTTTCTAGTAGAACACCAGTTCCTTCGACTACACAAGTAAGAGGACTATCTGCTAAAAAGACTGGTACTTTAAGTTCATGCGCTAAAAGTTTATCTAAACCATTTACCATTGCACCGCCACCTGTTAAGACAATACCTTTATCGATAATATCAGAAGATAATTCTGGTGGTGTTTCTTCTAAAACGGCTTTAGCTTGCGTAATAATTTGGTACATGCTTTCACGTAATGCTTCTTCTACTTCAGCAGAACAAATCGTTATTGAATGAGGTAAGCCAGTAACTAAATCTCTTCCTTTAACTTCCATCTTCTCATTTAAATTTTCTGGGAAAACAGTTCCGATTTTAATTTTAATTTCTTCAGCTGTTCTTTCTCCTACTAAAAGTTTATATTTATCTTTTATATATTTAATTATATCATTATCAAAAACGTTTCCAGCTACTTTTAAAGATGCACTTGTTACAATACCCCCCAAAGATAAAATAGCTATATCTGTTGTACCACCACCAATATCGATTACCATATTGCCGCTTGGTTTAGATATATCAAGTCCAGCTCCAACAGCAGCTACTTTTGGTTCTTCTTCTAAGAAAACTTTTCTTGCACCTGTTCTTTCTGCAGCTTCTTTTATAGCATTTTTTTCTACTTGTGTAATATTTGATGGACAACATATTAATATTCTTGGTCGTGAGAAAAAGTTTCGTCCATTTACTTTTTTAATAAATTGATTCAACATAATATCGGTTACTTCAAAATCGGCAATAACACCATCTTTCATTGGCCTAATTGCTTGAACTCTACCTGGAGTTCTACCAAGCATGTCTCTAGCATCTTTACCAACAGCAACTACTCGCTTGGTATCCGAATCAAGTGCGACAACACTAGGCTCATCCAAAACTATTCCCTGACCTTTTATATAAATTAATACATTGGCAGTTCCTAAATCTATTCCGATGTCTTTTGAAAACATATGATCAAACCTCCAATACTACATTTATTATAGCATATTTTAATTGTACTTTTCATCTAATTTTAAATACTTTTTTCTAGTTTGTTCTCCACCTCTTAGATGACGAATATTTAAGTGATAATCTAATATTTTTTTAACATCATAATACTTAGTTTCATCTATTTCTTTTAAACGTTCATGTAAATCTTTATGAATAGTACTTTTAGATACTTTAAATATTTTAGCCATTGCTCTTACTGTATCATGAGTTTTTAATATATATTCACATTCTTCTAAAACTCTTTTAGCAATATTTGAACTCATATACACCTCTATTAGTATTATATGTAAAAAGAGTATTATAATTCAGCATCATAATACTCTTCAGGATTTACACTAACACCATTAACAATTAATTCAAAATATAAATGATTATTTAAATCTTTACTAATATTAGAAGTTCCTGTTACCGCTATTTTATCACCTTGTTCAACATGATCTCCTTTTTGAATAGTAATATCTGTTATACTCTGATATACACTATAAGTGTTATCATCATGTTTAATTGTTACTGAATTTCCTACTAATTCATCTTTTAATACTTCAGTTACTTCACCTGGTAAAACTGCTAAAACATCGAATGAGCCATCAGCACTATAACTAATACCGGTACTTTGCATATAAGTTCCTTCATAATAAATAATTGATTTTTGTTGTTCTTTTTCTTCACCCTTGTAATCATAAAAATTCTTTACTATTTTAACACCATTACTACTATATGGTCTTATAAGCGTTGTTTTACCTTCCTTATTTACTTGTTGTAAATTATGATCAAATAAATCGATAACATAATCATAGTCTGTCATAACAGATGTAGATGGAATATCAACATCCGAATTCATATTATTGTATGCAACTAAAACTCCAATCATAACAATTAAACAAACACTATATATTGAATACATTACTGTTTTTTTCATTATTTCACCTCTATTAAAATTCTTAACCATAATGTTTTTTTTATACATTATTTATTTTATTTTTTCAATTTTAATATCTGTGTAATAATGTTTTAATATTTCATCATATTTATATCCTACTCTAGCCATTCCCTCAGCACCATATTGGCTCATACCAACACCATGACCATAACCTTTAGTCGTAATAATAATTTTATCATTTACATTAATTTCAAATTTAACACTTCTTAAACCAAGCAACTCTACAACTTGTTTTCCTGTAAACGTTTTTTCATTAATTTTTATTTGATTAATTCTTCCACTATCAGTTTTATCTAAAACTTTTATCGTAAATTTATTATTATTTTTAATTTTTAATTTAGTACAAAATTCTTTGTAAGTAAATTCTTCTTGCTCCTTAAAAACAGGTGATATATTATCCCATTTACTCTCCACACTTTGAAGATAGTGAACTTTACTTGTAAAAACATCTTCACTATTTTCAGTATAGCCACTACTAGTTGAAAAAAACAAAGCATTAGCAATTTGTCCTTTGTATGTAACATATTGATATGCTGTTTCTGTAACGGCTTTAGTTACTTTTGCTTTATTTTGTTGATAACTGCTACCCCATTTTTTCTTTAAAGAATTATCATCGGTATAAACTTGATTTAAAACTGTATCAACGACATCATATTTAGAATTAGTTTTTTTTAAAATTTTATACATTACATAGCTACGAGCAGCTACGGCTTGAGCTTTTAGAGCCTCTAATTCAAATGAAACAGGCATTTCACTAGAAACAACACCAATAATATATTCTTCAAGTGGAACATTTTCTATTTTTTTTGTTTTAGATCGGTAAACACGAACCATCGTATTTTTGCTAAACTTAAAATCCTGTTGTTTAGGATTAACAACTAAAATAGATATTATCAAAAATGGTATTAAAAGATAAAGAAAACAAAAAAGTAGTATATTTTTCATAGTTCCTCCTATAAAACATACTACTTAATTATCTAAAATTTCCAAAATAATAAGAAAAATCATAAAGACAATTGACAATTAAATATGACATAGCTAAAGATAAAAAGATATAAAATAGTTTTATTTGCGCTACTCTATTTTTTTTAAATAAAAAATTTAAACGCAAAGAATCTAATGACCAAATAACAAATGGTACAACAATCAAATAAAGAACTATCTTACCCATTATAATTATTAATTAGGTCAATTCTTCGTTGATGTCTATCTTCATTAGAAAAAGGTGTATTTAAAAAGACACTAACAATTTTTTGCATATTATCAATTGATAATCTTGAACTTAACGCTAAAACATTAGCATCATTATCTTGTCGCGTCATTTTTGCTTCCCATTCATCATTTACTTTAGCACATCTAATCCCTTTTACTTTGTTACAAGCTATGCAAACACCAATACCAGTATTGCATATAACAATACCAAAATCTAAATCTTTATGAGCAACTGCTTCAGCTAATTTAAAAGCATAAATTGGATAATCAACAGGATCTGTAGTATCAGGTCCATAATTATATACATCATAACCTAAATCAGTTAAATATTTTGTCAATTTTTGATTTATTTCGATTCCATGATGATCATTCGCTATTCCTATTTTCATATTACCTCCATCTAGATTATAACACAGAATAAAAAGGTATTAAATACCTTTTACTCACTAACAACAACACCGTTTTCATCAAACTTAATGTTATCTAAATTTGAATTATTGGCTTGATTATCTTTATTCTCTGGATTAGTTGGTGCCTCACTTGTACCATCTGCAACCACGATACCATTTTCATCAAACTTAATC
>CANRJK010000070.1 GCA_947630955.1 uncultured Bacilli bacterium
CATCCGGCTGTTAACCGGCAGGTCGTAGGTCCGAGTCCTACATCAGGCGCCATTTAGTTAATAACAAGTCCTAGGACTTGTTTTTTATTTTAGGAGGGATAATGTGAATTTTACAGAAGATGTTGTGTATAATTTAGCTGACAAATTACTTATTGGTTTGACAAAAGAAGAAAATAAAATGGTTTTAGATGAATTTGAAAGTATTGATAAAGATATCGATAAGTTAAACGCTATTGATAATCTTGATAAAGTTGAACCAATGACACACTGTTTAGATGATTTTGTATGTGAGTTAAGAGATGATGTTGTACAACAATCAGTACCAATAGATGATTTACTTTCTAATTGTGATGATTATGTTGATACAGAAATAAAAGTACCAAAGGTGGTGACAGAATGAGTTATATGGATAAAGGAATAGTTGAAATACATAATGCTTTAGTAAAAGGTGAAGTAACAAGTAAACAATTGGTTGAAGAAGCTTTAAGTAAAGCTCATGAAGTTCAAGATAGATGTAATGCTTTTGTAACGATTATTGACGATGTCAAAGAAATGGAAGTAACATATGATTTATTATCAGGTATTCCTTTTGGTTTAAAAGACAATTATAGTACGAAAGGTATTTTAAGTACTGGTTCAAGTAATACTTTAAAAGATTATGTTCCTTTTTTTGATGCGACAGCTGTTACGAATTTAAAAAAAGTTAATGCTGTAGCGATTGCGAAAACAGCGATGGATGAATTTGGTATGGGCGGTTTTGGTAAGACAGCTCATACTGGCTATATAACTAATCCTTGGGACCAAGAAAGAATGTGTGCTGGTTCTTCATCTGGTAGTGCTGCTTCAGTAGCCGCTGGTGTTTATCCTTACGCTACTGGTTCTGATACTGGTGATTCAATTCGTAAACCAGCTGCTTATTGTGGTATAGTTGGTTATAAACCTACTTATGGAATGATATCTCGTTATGGTTTATTTCCTTTTGCTTCAAGTTTAGATCATTTAGGTTGTCTAACTAGAAGTGTCGAAGATGCTGCTATTGTTGCTGATGCAATGAAAGGTATTGATGATAATGATATGACTAGTTGGGATTCTAAAGATATGCACTTATATGAATCATTATCTAAAGATGTTCAAGGAAAAAAATTATGTTATATAAAAGAAATATGTGATCCTAGTAATTATCCAGATGCTAGTGATGAATTAAAACAACATTTAGCTAATTTTTATAAAACTTTGGATTTATGTAAAGAACTTGGAATGCAAGTTGAAGAAGTATCTATTGATATGAAACTTCTGAATGCTTTAAGTTCTGTATATGTCGTTATATCTTGTGCTGAAGCAACATCAAATATGTCAAATTTAACAGGTATTATTTTTGGCCCACGTAGTAGGGGTGATAATTATATCGATATGATGAAAAACTATCGTACAGAAGGCTTTTCTTCATTAATTAAACGTCGCTTTATTATTGGGTCTTATGTCTTACAAGCTCAAAATAAAGATCGTTATTTTAACAATGCACAAAGAGTTAGAAGATTATTAGTTGATGCTTGGAAAGATTTATATAAAAAATATGATGCAGTTATTTTACCAGTTGGTTCAGGACCAGCTAAATACTTGGATGAAACGAAAAATAAAGATTATACTAACAGTCATATTTTAGAAGAACATTTACAGATTGGTAATTTTGGTGGTTTTCCTTCAATTACAATTCCTAATGGTTTTATAAATAATCTACCAGTTGGTATAAATATTACTGGTAATTGTTATGATGATATTAATGTTTTAAATATTGCTTATGCACTTGAAGATAAAATGGATTATAAAAATCAAATAGCAAAGGAGGTAAAATAATGGATGGTTATAAAGTATTAATAGGTTTAGAAATGCACTGTGAAATTAGTGAAACTAATACTAAGGTCTTTAGTAGCGCTAAAAATGGTTATAGTGATATACCAAATGTTAATATTAGGCCTATTGATATGGGGTTTCCAGGAACTTTGCCAGTAGTTAATAAAAAGGCTGTTGAAATGGCTTTAAAGGCTAGTATGATATTAGGCTGTGAACAACCAGATTATATGTTTTTTGAAAGAAAAAATTATTATTATCCAGATATGCCTAAAAATTATCAAATTACGCAAGAAACTAAGCCAATACCTGTTGGAATTCATGGTAGTTTAACTTTTGATTTAGATGGAAAAAAGAAAACAGTTCGAATTAATAATATTCACCTTGAAGAAGATGCAGCAAGTCTTGATCATTATGGAACTTTTTCAACAATTAATTATAATCGTGCTGGTGTGCCTCTTTTGGAATTAGTAACAGAGCCAGATTTAAGGAGTGCTTCTGAGGCGGTAGCGTTTTTAGAAACAATGCGCTCAATTTATCAATATGCTGGAATTAGTGAAGCTGATAGCAGAAAAGGTCAAATTAGATGTGATGTTAATGTTTCAATTATGGATGAAAAATTGGATGAGAAAGATCCTAAAAACTGGGGGACAAAAGTCGAAATTAAAAATGTTAACTCTTTTGGTGGTGTAAGAGACGCTATTAACTTTGAGATTGAAAGACAAATTGAAGCTAAAGAAAATGGTACTTACGATGAAATGGAACAACAAACTAGACGTTGGGATGAAGATTCATTTACTACTATTTTCATGCGTAGTAAAGTTGACGCTATTGATTATAGATATTTTGTTGAACCTAATATACCAAAATATAAAATAAGTGAAGAATGGAAAGAAACAATTCGTAAAAGTATTCCAAAACTTGCTAGTGAACGAAAAGAAATATACATGAAAGATTATGGTTTATCTGAATATGATGCTAAAGTTATTGTTAAAGATAAAGCTATTTCTGATTATTATGAGGAAACATTAAAACTTGGTGCTTCACCTAAAGCTTCAGCTAATTGGCTTACAAGTGTTATTTTAGGTTACCTAAATAAGAATGAATTGGAAATAAAAGATTTATATCTAACCCCTAAGATGTTAGTTGATTTAATAGATATGGTTAAAGATGGTAAAATATCATCAAAACAAAGTAAAGAAGTATTAAATAAAGTTATTGAACAAAAACAAGAACCAATGGCAATTGTTAAAAAATTAGGTGTAACACAAATATCTGATGATAAAACGATTCGTGATATTGTTGTTAAAGTATTAGATGAACATCCTGATTTGATTGAAGACCATAGAAAAGGAAAAAATACTTTTGATTTCTTTGTTGGTCAAGTCATGAAATCAACACGTGGTCAAGCTAATCCAAGTTTAACGGCTCAAATTATAAAAGAAGAAATTGAAAAAAGATAGGTGATTTAATGAATAAAGATTTAAAAGAAATATATGAAAAGAGAGATGAATATATTAATAAAGAAGTCTCAATTTCTGGTTGGATTCGTAATCATCGCAGACAAAAAGAATTTGGTTTTATCGATTTTACTGATGGAACAACTTTTCAACATCTTCAAATTGTTTATGATAATAAATTAGATAATTTTGAAGAGATAAGTAAATTACATATTGGTAGTGCGATTACATCTATTGGTCTTTTAGTTTTATCACCTAAGAATAATCAAGATTTAGAGATGCAAGCTAGTTCAATTATACTAGAAGGTGATTGTGATGAAGATTATCCTATTCAACCTAAAAGACATACGCGTGAATTTTTACGTGAAGTTGCTTACTTAAGACCTAGAACGAATCTATTTAATGCGGTTTTTAAAGTTCGAAGTGTTGCAAGTTACGCTATTCATAAATATTTTCAAGAACGTGGTTATGTTTATTTTCATGCCCCTTTAATTACGGCTAGTGATTGTGAGGGTGCTGGAGAAATGTTCCAAGTAACTACTTTAGATCTTAATAAAATAGCTGAAACTAAGAAAGTGGATTATACAAAAGACTTTTTTGGAAAACAAACATCTCTTACTGTATCAGGACAATTAGAAGCTGAAACATGGGCTTTAGCTTATAAAAAAACCTATACTTTTGGTCCTACGTTTCGAGCTGAAAATTCTAATACTAAAACTCATGCTAATGAATTTTGGATGATTGAACCAGAAATAGCTTTCTGTGATTTAGATGGTGATATGGATATTATGGAAGATATGTTAAAATATATTGTTAAATATGTCCTAGATAATTGCCCTTATGAAATAGATTTCTTTGATAAATTCGTCGAAAAAGGATTAAAAGATAAACTTAATAATTTAATTAATAGTACCTTTGTGAGAATTGATCATGAAGAAGTTATTAAAATTTTAAAAGATTCTGGTGTTAAATGGGAGTTTGAACCAGAATATGGCGAAGATATTGCTAAAGAGCATGAAAAATATATTACCGAATATTTTAATGGACCTGTTTTTATTAAAAATTGGCCTAAAGATATAAAAGCTTTTTATATGAAACAAAATGCTGATGGTAAAACAGTTGCCGCCGTTGATTTAGAAGTACCTGGTGCTGGTGAACTTATGGGTGGTTCTCAAAGAGAAGAAGATTATAATAAGCTAGCTAATCGTATGGAAGAATTAGGTATGGAAAAGGATTCTTTAAATTGGTATTTAGATTTACGCCGTTATGGTGGTTGTAAGCATGCTGGTTTTGGTATGGGTTTTGAAAGACTATTAATTTATTTAACTGGAGTTGAGAATATCAGAGATGTTATTCCATATCCTCGTACTCCAAATAATTGTGACTATTAGGAGACCAACTATGAAAAGTCAATAGTTTATTTAAAAAAATTAAAATAATTAAAAAAGAAAAATTATTGCACAGC
>CANRJK010000071.1 GCA_947630955.1 uncultured Bacilli bacterium
CCTCATATCGCACCAACCGAAGTAATGATAATTCCAATAGCGCAACATAAAGAGGGTGTAATTAGTAAAGCACAAGAAATACTTGATAAATTAAAACAAAAAGGTCTTAGAGTTAAAATTGACCTTTCAGATAAAACGCCAGGATGGAAATTTAGTGAGCAAGAAATTCAAGGTATTCCAATTAGAATCGAAATAGGACCAAAAGATATTGAAAATAATCAAGTAGTCGCTGTAAGGCGTGACACGAGAGAAAAGATAACAATAAATATAGATAGTTTAGAAAATGATTTACCACAAATTCTAGAAAAGATGCAGCAAGAAATGTATGAACGCGCTAAAAAATTCTTGGATGAACATATCTATGTAGCTAAAACTAAAGATGAAATGATTGACATTTTTAAAAACAAACAAGGTTTTGTTAAGGCTATGTGGTGTGGTAAAAAAGAATGTGAAGAAGAAATAAAAGCGATAACCGAAGGTGCATCTAGTAGATGTATTCCATTTGAAGAAGAACATCTTAGTGATAAATGTGTATGCTGTGGTAAAGAAGCTAAGCATATGGTTTATTGGGGAAAATCTTATTAGGATTTTTCTCTTTTTTTATGACAACAGTTTTTTACTTTATTTTAAATAAATCTTGATTCTTTTCTAAATCTTTAATTATTTCATCTCTAAACACATAATAAACTTCTAGTGGTACTTTTTCTAGTTTGTCCATATAAATTTCAGCATCTCTTCTTAATGTTAGTTTATTAATTCTTGTAATTGGCTCAGCATACCGCATTAGGTAATAACCTTCTTTATTAACCAAAGCATTTATAGTCCCATCAATTGCATACTCTTTACCTTTAATAGTTGTTTCTACCCAACTATGAAGAAATTTTGACTTGTCACAATATCCGTATATGTATCCTGTTACAAGTTCATTTGATAAATTAGCTAAACATAAACAAATAGTATAAGCGAAATCGTAACACTTACCAAATCTTTCATCTTCTTCAATAAAAGGAAAAACTTGTTTAACATCCGGAACTAATGTTGAAAATTGACTAACTCTTATTACACCTCTTATCGTTTCTATTACAAGTTCTGGTGTATTTAATTCAGAATTAGTTTGCACTTTTGCATCAATAACATAACCTTCTAGCTTTTTTAAATTTTCTAAAATTTTATCTTTTTCATGGAGTAATGAAGCAGCTTTCGTCCATTCACTAATTAAACTTACAATATAGTAATTAGTTATATCAAACGATGTGGCGCCAATTTCTTTTAGATAGTTTATTACGCCTTCAAAGCCTTCTTTAACAAGAATTTCATAAATCTTATTATCAAATTCTTGACTTCTATGAAATCTATCATTAAATAATTCATCATAACTTTTCATTTACATCATTCCTTATATCAATATTATAACAATTTTTTTACTAAATTTTATAAGCTTTCTTAAAGCATCAAAAACAAGTAATAGCTTGCTATAATAGTAATTTTTTCATAAATTAATATCAATTCCAACTGGACAATGATCACTTCCGTAAACATCTTTATAAATTGACGTTTTTATTACATTAGAAATAATCCTTTCAGATACAATAAAATAATCAATACTCCAGCCAATATTTCTATCTCTTACACCTGGCATATAACTCCACCAAGAATAAGCATCACTCACTTTAGGGTTGTAATACCTAAATGTATCTTTAAAACCACTTCTTAACAACGTTGAAAACTTTGCTCGCTCTTCATAAGTAAAACCAGCATTCCCAATATTAGCTTTAGCGTTTTTAATATCTATTTCATTATGAGCTACATTAAAATCTCCACAAACAATAACGGGTTTTATTTTATCGAGTTTTTTTAAATATTTTCTAAAATCATCCTCCCAAGTCATCCTATATGATAATCGTGATAAATCTCGTTTTACATTTGGTACATAAACATTAACTAAGTAAAATTTATCGAACTCTAAAGTAATGACACGACCTTCATGGTCATGTTTATCTATATTTATACCATAAGTAACTTTTAATGGTTCTATTTTACTATAAACTAAAGTTCCAGAATAACCTTTCCTATCAGCTGGATTTAAATATTCAAAGTACCCAGTTGGATTAAAATCATATTGTTCTTTTAAAGCTTTAACTTCTTGAATACAAAAAATATCAGCATCAATATTTTGAAAGAAAGAAGAAAAGCCTTTTTTTAAACAGGCTCTAAAGCCAGCAACATTCCAAGAAACTAATTTCATGGTCTCACTTCCTTACATAAAGTTTATGTCATATTAAAAGTATATACCTTTTTGTCTTTTTTCACTATTAATAAAGCAAAAAATCGTTGATTTATCTTTAAAAGTCAACGATTTTTTATTATTTAAAGTTGAAAAGTTCAACTAAATTTTCAAATGGTCGGGAAAACAGGATTTGAACCTGCAACCCCTTGGTCCCAAACCAAGTGCTCTACCAAGTTGAGCCATTTCCCGAAGTGGTGCGCCCAAGAGGAGTCGAACCCCTAACCTTTTGATCCGTAGTCAAACACTCTATCCAATTGAGCTATGAGCGCATTGCTTTAATCAATACATGATTGATTATAGCACAATTTATATTCGTTTGCAAGATTTTTATTGATTTTCTTCATCAGAAAATATGATATCAATATGATTTACGTCAACCTTCTCATTTTTTTTAGCTGCTGCAATAATATCGTTTGTTTTTTCTAATACTTTATAATCAAGAGTATTTTGTTTACTTTGAATAACAAAGCCTATAACATCTTTTTCATTTAAATCAGTATAAGCAATTAAGTAGCTATTACCTTTACTATCTTTAGTATCATATACAACATATTCTCTTGAACCAATAACCTTAGTTCCGTATGTTTCTACATTATAATCATATTCAGATATTTTATCTTTATAACTAGTTAAATTTTCTTTAATTTGAGTATATTTTTTTTCTAAACCAATATATATTTTTATATTATAATCATCTTCGTTTAATAAAACACTATTATTTATAATACTATAGTCTTTATCTATCTTAAACTCATAACCATTAAATAACAATTTTTTACCATCATTATCTTCTTTTTTTTCTTCTTCTTTTAATTGAGTTATTGTTTTATTTAATTCTTGGTTTTTGTTTTGCAAATCTTTAACTTTCGTATTTTTTGAATTAACTAAATTCATCATATAAATTAAACCACATATACAGCCTATCAAAATTAACAATAAAATTGCGATAACAATTCCCTTTTTTGATTTTTTTCTTTTTGGTTGATGATAAATTTCAGTATTATCATCCATCTTTTCTGATATATCTTGCTCTATTATTTCTGGTTCTTCATTTTCTTTAGGTAAATCTACTTTTTCTACCTTAATCTCATCAGGCATTTCTTCACTGATAACTTCTTGTTCTTCTTTACCATCGTTTTCCGTTTTATTTTTATTATTTCTTTTCAAACGACTTTTTGATTTAGAAGCTTTTTCTTTAGAATTTGTATCTATTTTTTTATTTGTATTATGATTATCGTTATTTAAAGCTAATTTAGTTATATCAATATTGGCAGTTAACTCAACATTTTCCTTATTGGTTGTTTCTGGTTCGTCAACTATACTTTTATTTTCTTCTGGTTCTTCTTTTTCTATAGGTGTTCCACACATACGACAAAATTTAGCATTACTTGTTAATTTTGCACCACATGTCTTACATTTCATTATATCACCATACCTTTATACTACATGAATATCATATCATTTTATTAATTATCTTACAAGTAGCTTGATTATTGACTTTACAGATTAATCTTTAATTATTGTTTATATAAAAACCACCATCAAAGCTAATATTTGAATAATTCGAATCAATTTTTTCTCTATGAATAAGTTTGTTATTTTTATAAATTGTAATATATTTTTCATTATTATCAAGGGAAATACTGTAATCTTTTATATCCTCAATATTGCTTATTTCTTTTGCTTTTTTGGGCAAATATTTTATTAAACTATAATCACCTATTGCAATTCCTAAACTAATTTCTTGAGCATAATTTTCATTAATTGCATAAGCAAAATTTTTGCTATCACCAATGCCACCATTTCCACTTGACTTATAAACCAATACTAAATCACTATTAATTATTAAGTAATATTCTTTCAAAAAACTATATGATAATGACAAAATAGGAAATATAATTAATAACAGTAGAACTAGTAATAACTTTTTTGAAAAAGAAAATTTTTCATTAACTTTCCCAATTTTTTTTGAACATATGATAATAGAAATAATATATATTACCACGGCAATCAATGATATAAATGTTAAAAATAAAGTTTTAGGTCCTATATCTATACTTAAAGCATCTGGTATAACAACAACATTTAAAATTAAATAAGCAATGTAAAAAGAGTTAACTATTTTAATAATTTTATGATTCCTTTTGTTTTTATTTTTGATTGAATAAATCAACATCGGTATTGAAAGTAAACTAATCACCACTGTAATAAAATAAACACAATTTTTTAACAACATAATATCTCCCCTCTTATAGTAAATTTGTAAGTGTGTTTTCTTAACTCATAAATTATCAAGTTCAATCTATAAATAGAGTATCATAAATTTAAGCATTTTAAAACTCGAACTATATAAGTCCGAGTTTAATATCAAAATGGTGGTTCCAGGTAGAATCGAACTACCGACACGAGGATTTTCAGTCCTCTGCTCTACCGACTGAGCTATGAAAC
>CANRJK010000072.1 GCA_947630955.1 uncultured Bacilli bacterium
AAGAAGAGTTAGAAGAAATTATAGATATTATTAATGGAATAATAGAATTATAGTCTATCAAAAAAGGGCAAAGACACATTTGTCCAATTCATACGCATGTAATTAACAGACATATCTATAACCATACTTATACACCAAAATATACATGTTCTGAAGAAAATCAAATTGTAAATAATGATTGTGGTAAATGTAGTGGTTTTATGAATAGATAATCTAAAAGTAATTAGGCATTAGAGAAAAATGCCTTTTTTTGTTAAATTTTACAAATTTATAAAGTATGGTATAATTATTTCAGGTGGTTTTGTGTTTAAAAGAAAAAAGAAGTTAGATATAACAGAAATTAAGAAAAATATTGTTGATTATGCCAATTATACTTTATTATTAGAACAAGAACGAGAGAAAAGTATTTACAAGGGATGTATTAATAATATAACTTGTGTTTCTATTTTACTGGTTCCTTTAATAAATGTTATTTTTAATTTATATGATCGGTTAAAAGAAGTACGTCTTTTAATTATTGTTTTTGGTATTATCTTAATTTTAAATCTATTTGTAAGTATGTTTTTGTCTCTTAAAGCTATGTGGCCTTATAAAAAAAATTATACCAAAAGTGGGTTAGAACTTTTAGAACATATAAATAGTAATATTGAACAATATTCTAAGGAAGATTCATTTTTAGATCAAAGAATTATGGATGTTGAAAGAATCTATAGAATGCTTGAGAAAAACAATGATAAAAAAAGTTCTTATTACATGTCTTCTTTAATCGCCATATACATATTTTTATTGTTACTATTAATTTTTGGATCTGTTGTCTTTATAAGAATTATTTAGTTGGTGAAGAAAAATGGCAGTTAAAACAAAAAGTGATATACAAAATCAACCCGTGAAGAAAGATAATCAAAAAGTAATTTTTTATAGTCGTTCTAATGACGCTTTAAATGAATCCGAAAAAGTAACAATTAAGACTAATGTCTTAGATACAAAATTAAAAAGAGAACAATACGCAGTTAAAAAAGAAAAAAAATAACACTAAATTTATTTAAAAGTGTTATTTTTTGTTTATGAAATATGCGTAATACTCTTCTAGCGATAAGTTATTATCCTTGATATATTTAGCAGCCTCATCGCCAACATATCGATAATAATAGTTACGAGAGTAACCTGTATATTTTTGTTTATCACTAGGATATCTTAAAATAAAACCAAATTTATAAGCATTATTTTTCATCCAATTACTTTCATTATATAAAGAAAAGTTATTTGGGTTTTGATCTTTTAAAGTTCCAAGACTAACACTAAGGCCTGTTTGACTTTCAGCATAACCAGGTCTTTCATAGTATTTATCAATATTATTACCATATAAAGAACTATATTTAAAATATAGGTTTGTTTGTTCTTCGTATGAAACATAACCTGTCACAATATATAAATTAAGTTTTTCCTTTTTGGCTTCATTATACATTTTAATAAATGCTTCATAAGCTTCCTTGTCTAACTTTCCTTTACCATAGGTCTTATCAATATTAACTAATTTAGGAATAAAATTAACGCCTAAATAATAATACTTATTGACTAGGATAGGAATATTATCTTTTGTTGTTGCTTTAACGACATTAACATAAGGTGTTTTATCTAGGTTAGAATTAACACATCTTATTACTTCATTAGCTGATAGTAATTTATTCTTTTTAAAATAATTTTGATAGCGATTTAAATTATTTGGGATAAAATATTTATTCTCAATATATTTTTTATCGTTTGTATCTAATTTAATATCAAACAAATCTAAATCATGATTAACTGCATATATTGTATCATCAACCTTTAATTTGTATTTATTATGATAATCATCATATCTTATCAATAAATCTTTTTTAAAATCATCATGATAAATAATCTTTTCGATAAAACTATTATATTCTACATCATCTAAATCATTGTTAACCATAAATAGTAATTTATCTTCTTTAATATTAGGATATTTTTGATAATAATTTAAGTAATCTGTTAAATTATTTTCATTAAAATCTTGATCAAAAATAATCGATGTTAAATAGGGCATATATTTGTTTTTATAAACTATTTTAACATTGCCTTTTTTAAGCATATCTTCAATAACACTGATTTCTTTATTACTATAACCTACTTTTTCTAATTTTTTATATGTTGTGTTACTTAAATTTAGATATAATCCAATGCTTATCCAGCTAATTAAAATAACACTAATTGAACCTAATATTGTTTTTTTTAATTTTTTCTTTTTATAGTTATGATGCATTTTCTATATAGTAGGCATAGTATTCATCAAAAGTAATGTCGTTATCATGAATAGTTGTTGCCGCATCTACTCCTACGTAACGATAGTGCCATGATTCATAATCATATCCTGTTATATCTTCTTTACCTTTAGGATATCTTAAAATAAAACCATAAAGATGGGCATTATCTTGCAACCACTTAAAAGCTTCTGTTTTGTCAAAATTATCACCATTAGAGCCATATGTTGTAACATCTACAGTAAGACCTGTTTGGTGTTCAGAATGTCCAGGACGAGCTGCATAAGCATCCGTATATTCTTTACCATATTGACTTAGATATTGATTATATAACTCTTCTTGTTTTTTATAAGAACGGTAAGCAGAATTAATAATAATAGTGATATTTTCTTTTTTAGCTGCATTAAACATACTAATGAATGATTCATAAGCTTTTTTACGTAATTTAGGTGTATCACCATAAGCATACCAATTTTTAACATCAACTAAATCTTCTGGTTCATAATCACTAGGTAACTTATAAAATTTGTTATTTATCATTAGAATATCTTTAGATAAATCAGTATCTTTAACTTGCTCATACCATTTTTTATTTGCCCCAGCATTAACTTTCGTAACAATTTCATTAGCTTGACTATTTAAATTGTCTTCATAGTATTTGATATACTCATTTACTTTATTTTTGATGAAAAACTTTTCTTTTATAATATTAAGATACATTTTATCGTATTCTTTATCTAATAGTGTTTCCATAAATTTTTCGTCAGTCTTTTTAGCTAATAAAGAAGTTTCTTCTTTACTATAACCAATAGATATTAATTTATATTCAATAGTTTTACGATAATTTAATTCATTAATTGTCTTAGTAATAAAAATCGCCAAAACAACGAATAAAATAACAGAACATACTAAAATAATTGTTGGTTTCTTTTTTATTTTTCTTCCTTTCATAATCCCTCCATTATTTTTATTATACCTCAAAAAATTATAAATTAATACACAATATAATTTGTTATTATAAGATAGTAATTAAAATTCATAACTTCTTTTGCCAAAAATAGTCTAAAGTTAATTTTTTTTCATATCTTTTATTAGAGGTGTATATGAAGAAATTTTTGTTTATTTTATTATGTTTTGTATTAATGATGTGTTCTGTTAAAGCTAAAGAAAATAATAGCCTATCACCAAATGCTAAAAGCGCTATAATAATTGAGGCTGATACTGGTAAAATTTTATATCAATATAACGCTAATACTAAAATGGCTCCCGCATCTATGACAAAAATGATGAGTCTTTTGTTAATTATGGAAGCTATTGATAGTGGCGTTATTAAAAGTACTGATATGGTAACAGTAAGTAAAAATGCTTCTAGTATGGGTGGTTCGCAAATTTTACTTGAAACAGGGGAATCAATGAGCGTAGATGATTTACTAAAAGGAATTGCTGTGGCAAGTGGAAATGACGCTGTTGTAGCGTTAGCTGAAAAAATAGCGGGAACAGAAGATAATTTTGTTAAAATGATGAATGATAAAGCAAAACTTTTGGGACTAAAAAATACCAACTTTAAAAATTGTCATGGATTGGATGCTAAAGATCATTATTCTAGTGCTTATGATATGGCATTAATTGCTAAAGAACTAGTAAAACATCAAAAAATATTAGACTATAGCTCTATTTATGAAACTTATTTGAGAAAAGGTACCGAAAAACAAATCTGGCTTGTTAATACTAATAAACTAGTACGTTTTAAACAAGGCGTAGATGGGTTAAAAACAGGCTACACAAAACAATCTGGCTATTGTTTAACAGCTACTATGAAAAAAGATAATATGCGTATAATTGCTGTTGCAATGGGTGAACCAAATAGTGATAAAAGAAATGATGAAGTTAGTGGAATGTTAGACTATGCTTTTGCTCAATATGCAATGGATACGCTATATACAACTAATAGTGTTGTTGATAATATCAAACTAGACAAATCTAATATGACAAATGTTGATGTAGTTCCTTTAGAAGACG
>CANRJK010000073.1 GCA_947630955.1 uncultured Bacilli bacterium
GTGCAATGACGAAGATAAATTTACAGTAGCGAATAAAAAGTTAAAGTATCCCGTAGGACTAATAACAATAGATGAAGTAGCATATGCTGGAGGGGAATATAAAGATACGAGTAGTGGATACTATTTAAATACGGGAGATTATTACTGGACAATGTCGCCTTCTGACTTCGATGGCAGCAACGCTCGCGTGTGGGACGTCTCTTCGAGCGGGGACTTCAACGGCAGCTACGTGAACCGCACTAGCCGCGGCGTTCGCCCAGTTCTAAACTTAGTACCAAGCACTCAAGTAACAGGCTTGGGCACTAGTGACAACCCATATATTGTTACCAATTAAAAAACGTATCAAAGTTTTTTGCTTTAATACGTTTTTGTTATTTTTTTATTTCTATACTAAATGGTATTCTTTTTTCTTCTGGAACTATTTGATAGTATATAGCAATTGCCCCAATACAGGCAACAACAAATAATAAAAAATATTTAAAAAATCCCTTCATATATCCTCCTATATTAATCTTAGTTCTGCTTCTGTATAAAAAGGTTTGTTTTTATCGATACGGTCGAAGAAAAGGATACCATCTAAGTGATCTATTTCATGTTGAAAGGCTAATGATAGTTCTTCACGAGCACGAATACGTATCTTGTTACCATCCATATCATATCCTTCGACAGTAACTCTAGCATGTCTTTTTACATGTCCTTCTACTTCACGGTTAACACTTAAGCAGCCTTCACCAGCTTCAGCAGCAATCATTTCTTCTGATGAACTGACTATTTTAGGGTTAATAACGACATATTCATCAAATTTACTTGGTTCTACTTCATGAACAATAACGATAATTCTTTTATTTATACCTAATTGTGGAAAGGCTAAACCCATGCCTGGTCGTAAATCATATTTTTCAGCTAATTCTTCGATTTGACTATAAGTTAGTTCGTCTATCATATGCTTAATTAGTTCACGATATTTATCAGATAATGGAAATGTAGCTTCTTTACTTATCATTCTTAAATGTTTATCTTTTTCGTCGAGTATTTTTAATTTTTGGTACATAAAATCACTTCCAAGAGATATTATAACAATTTTCTTTCAAATATACAATTTATAAAAATAAAAACCGATTAGCGGTTTTTATCTTCTGTTACTTGGACCATCAAAAGCACGAGCACCTATGATAATAACAAGTAAAATGAATAAGACTAAAATAATAGCTGCTCCGTATCCTACGTTATTGTTGTTGCCACAATTGTTACAGCCTTGACCAGCAGGATATCCACCATATCCTTGGTAACCACCATAGTAATACATACAATCCCTCCTAACTATTCAAT
The DNA here is from genome assembly GCA_947630955.1 of uncultured Bacilli bacterium. Lineage (GTDB taxonomy): Bacteria > Bacillota_I > Bacilli_A > RF39 > UBA660 > UBA5578. The sequence goes on from CANRJK010000073.1 coordinate 1,330, forward strand.
ATATCATATTATTTATTAGGTCATGTGATAATTATAAATAACTATATAAATAATATATTTAAAAATTAAAATAAATATGGTATATTATTATATGAGAGGATAGCTAAAAAGGTGATGTTATGTTACGCTTAATGAGAAAACTGAGAAAATTTGTTGCTGATATGGATAAGGTAACATTAGTATTAACAATTGTTCTTTTTGGCTTTGGTTTATTTAGTATTGCTACCGCATCAAGTCGTGAAGCTGTTGTTGGTAATATCAATCACCCTTTTTACTTTTATTTTGAAAAACAAATTAAAATTTTATGCATTTGCTTTTTTGCTTATCTGTTTATTCTTTGTTTTCCAACCAAAATGTATAAAAGTTTCTTTGTTGCTTTGGCATGGATTGGAATTTTGGGGGCTAATATTTTTTTGGTTTTAAATGGTGTAATAACAAGAGGTGCGAGTAACTGGATTAAATTTGGTTCATTTCAATTTCAACCAGGAGAATTTGCTAAACCTATTTTAATCGTTACAATCGCTATATTTATTGAATCGACAGTTAAATATTTCCGTAATCCTAAGGTAAAACATTGGGTTGGAATAGCTATCATGTTTTTGCTGGGCCTAACAACAGCTGGTTTTATTGTTTTACAAAAAGATTTTGGAACAGCTGCTATTAACATTGGTATATTTGGCGTTATGTTTTTAGCGAGTCCTATACTTCCTAAAGAAAAAAGAATTGTGGTAGGAGGGGGCGTATGTCTTTTAGCCTGTCTTGTTATTTTATCAAGTGTTTTTAATTTTCAAATATTTACTGATGAACAAAAATCTCGTGTTAATAATTTCTTAGATCCTTGTAACGAATCAAAACGTAATGGTGACGGTTATCAAGTTTGTAATGCTTATGTTGCGATGAATCTTGGCGGTTTAACTGGTGTTGGTATTGGTAAAAGTACACAAAAATATTCTTATATTCCTGAACCACATACTGATATGATTTTTTCTATTATTGTTGAGGAAGATGGTTTTATTACAGGTGCCGTTATTATTATTCTTTATATGGTGATAATTACCAATATTTTGCTTTTGTCTAGTCGGGCCACGACAGTTATGGGCAAGTATATATGTTTAGGGGTTGCAACATGCATATTTTTACATATTATGATTAATTTAGGTGGGTTATTTGGTGTTTTACCACTTACTGGTGTTCCTTTACCATTTATGACATATGGTGGTAGTTTTGCTCTTACTTTAACTATTTGTTTAGCAATTGTTCAACGTATTCATGTTGAGACAAAAAGATATCGATTGAAGTTTTAGGGGTGGATTATGATAGAAGAATATATTTCAAAAGCTAATTTAGCGATTGATGAGGGATTTAAAAAGTTAGAAAAAGGCCAAATAGATAAAAAAGCCTATTATCATGTTTTAGAGGAATATTTTAATAAGATTTATGCTTATGTTAAGGAAAATGAAACAGATATTGACGCTAATACTTTAGCGAAGATTCATAGTTTAGAAAATTGTTTAAATGACTTTATTATTCCTTTAAAAATAAATTTAGAAGCACCTAGTGGTGATGAAAATAGTGATACTTATCTTTTGCAGACAATTGTTTATTTTACTAGAAAACAGCTTCATGTGAAAAATAAAGTTAATATTAATGTTGATAGTTTAAAAAAATATGATGAACAGGCTAATAAATATGTTAAAGATATGTGTGATAGATTAGGTCTTCTTTGTTATAGTTTCAATGTTGGACAAGTATTTGATATTCCAAAAAATCACAATATAAGTTTGGTTAAAGTTAATAATAAATTTTATTTAATCGATTGTACTTATCAGCAGTTTTTCTTATTGGGACAAAATTTTAAAGAGCGTTATTTAAAGAGTGCTTCACATATTGTTAAATGTGAAATAGGAGCAAGAATTTTCTTTAGAAATAAAAAGGGAGCTATTACTTTACTAGAACAAGGTTTTATTAGCGCTCTTGATAAAATGTTTGAGGATTATTTTATAACCATGTTTGATCAAGTAGGCAAAGAACCTCTAGCAAGCGATGATTATCTTAATTTAATTATTAATCGAAAAAAGAAAAAATAAGGCTTGATTATATATTAAAAATGGTGTATATTATGTATGTACTTATTCTTGGATGTAAGTATCTCCGACTTCATCTAGGTCTAAGCGAATTACAATTGAAAGGAGATTATTTATGGCTTTAGATAAAGATAAAAAAGCAGAGTTAGTAAAAAAATATGGTAAGGATGAAAATGATACAGGATCAATTGAAGTTCAAATCGCTATTTTAACAGAAGAAATTAATTCTTTAATTGACCATTTCAAAGAACATCCACATGATTATCATTCTAAAAGAGGCTTACTTCAAAAAGTTGGTAAAAGAAGAAGCTTATTAAATTACTTGATTAAGAATGATGTTACAAGATATCGTGCTATCGTTAAATCATTAGGTTTAAGAAAGTAAGATTTAGGAAAAAACAAAGACACTCTTTTTTGAGTGTCTTTAATATAGTGTAAGGAGGAAGTATGAAAAAAGTTTTTGAATTAGATTTTAGAGGAAGAAAATTAGTTGTTGAACACGGAAGATTAGCTAAACAAGCGCATGGTGCTGTTTTGGTAAGATATGGTGATACAGTTGTTTTAAGTACGGTAGTTGTTAGTAAAAATGCCAATATTTTATCAGATTTTTTCCCATTGATGGTTTTATATCAAGAAAAATTATATTCTGTTGGTAAGATTCCTGGAGGTTTCATTAAAAGAGAAGGTCGTCC
>CANRJK010000074.1 GCA_947630955.1 uncultured Bacilli bacterium
CACAAAATTACTAGAAAAGGGAACAACAATTGAAGAGGTAATGGATATTACAGGTTTGAGTAAAGAAGAAATAGAACAAATTCAAAGTAGTAATTAAGGGATAATAATTCCTTTTTTATTATGGAATATTTGCCTATTTTTTTCGTCTATGTTATCATTATTAAGATGGGATAGTGGTTAAATGAAAAAAGATTTTCAGATGATGAATGAAGAAGAGCTTTTTACCTATTTTGTGACAGATAGTAATGGTCTAACAGACCAAGAAGCATCTAAAAGACTTCTTTCAAATGGACTTAATGAATTACCAAAGAAGAAGAAAGATGGGATTGTAAAAATATTCTTCATGCAGTTTTTTAATGCTATTACTATAATTATGATTGTAACTGCTCTTTTATCTTTTTTTATCAAAGAATATACGGATGCGGTTGCGATAACTTTTATTATTATGATTGACGCAATTATGGGAACAGTTCAAGAATGGCGTGCTAATAAGAGTGCTGAAGCTTTATCTAATATGATTAGAATGAAAGCCAATGTTATTCGTGGTGGTAAAGAACAAGAAATAGATGCTGCTTATCTAACTGTTGGAGATATTGTTTTGCTCCAATCAGGTGATAAGGTACCAGCTGATAGCCGAATTTTAGAATGCAATAATTTGACAATTGATGAATCTATTTTGACTGGAGAATCTCTAGCTAGTAATAAAACTGATGATATTTCTAGTGAAGTAAAAAAAATTAGCGATGCTAAAAATATGGTTTATGCAAGTACGAGTGTTTTAACAGGTCGGGCTAAAGCAGTTATAATAGCAACTGGTGCAAATACTGAAATAGGTAAAATTGCAACTAAGGTTATTAGTACGGAAGAGACATTATCACCTTTAACAATTAGGATGAATAAATTTACTAAACAAATTAGTCTTTTAATTGTTTGTATTTGTCTTTTTTTAATTTTTCTTCTTTTAAATAAAAATTATAGTCTTAATGAAATATTTATGTCGGTTGTAGGCCTAGCTGTTTCTGCTATGCCAGAAGGACTTCCTTTAGCTCTTACTTTAGCCCTTACGATTGGATCTAGTCGTATGAGTAAGAAAAATGTAATCGTAAAAAAATTAAATGCTGTTGAATCTTTAGGTAGCTGTACAATTATAGCTAGTGATAAAACAGGTACTTTAACTGTCAATGAACAAACTGCTAAAAAAATAATTTTACCTGACGATACAATTTTTGAAATAGAAGGAACGGGTTATAACAATAATGGAAAAATCAAAGGGGATGTTGATAAATTAGATTTAGCTAAAAATATAGCTAAATTAGGTGTTTTAAATAACGAAGCTGGTTTAACTTTTGAAGATAATGTTTGGGTTAGTTACGGTGATAGTATAGATATTGCTTTTCTAGCACTTGGCATGAAATTTAATATGGATAAGTTAAATGAACAAAAGTTAGCTAGTATTCCATATGAATCAGAAAATAAATATTCAGCTGTTTATTTTGATGATGGAAAACAAGTTACATGTACTGTTAAAGGTTCTTTAGAAACAATCTTTAATTTTTGTGATAAGATGTTAGTTAATAATAAACCGATTCTGATAGATAAAGAAAAACTTTTAAAACAAAATGAAGCTTTAGCTCGTGATGGTTACCGAGTTATTGCTTTAGCTAGTAATAAAGTTGATAATTTTGTTGAAAAAGATTTTTATACTAAAAATGATATTCCTAAACTAGTTTTTTTAGGCTTAGTTGCTTTCATTGATCCTATTCGTAAAGAATCTAAGGGTGCTATTAAAAAATGTAAGCAAGCAGGTATTAAGGTAGTTATGGTAACAGGTGATCATCCTCTTACAGCTTTTAGTATAGCTAAAGACCTAGGTCTTTCTAATGATTATAGTGAGATTGCAACAGGTGATGATATTGATTTAGAGTTTGCTAAAGGTCAGGATAGTTTTGATAATTATATTAAGTCAAAAGTGGTTTTTACCAGAGTAACACCTCTTCAAAAATTAGAAATTGTTGAAGCATATAAAAGAAATGGCGAATTTATTGCTGTTACTGGTGATGGTGTTAATGATGCTCCTGCTATTAAAGCTGCCAATATCGGTATTGCTATGGGTAGTGGAACAGAAGTAGCTAAAGAAACTAGTAATATGATTATTATTGATGATAATTTTATGTCAATTGTTTCAGGAATAGAAGAGGGAAGAAATGCTTATGCTAACATTCGTAAAGTCATTTATATGCTGATTTCTTGTGGTTTAGCAGAAGTGTTATTCTTTGCTTTATCTATCTTCTTTGGCTTACCAATGCCTTTGGTTGCTGTTCAACTTTTATGGCTTAATTTAGTAACGGATGGACTTCAAGATTTAGCTTTATCTTTTGAACGTGAAGATGAAGATGTAATGAAAGAAAAACCTCGTAATCCTAAAGAGTCAATCTTTAATAATCTTCTTATTGAAGAAATCGCTATATCTGGTTTGTTTATAGGAATAATTGTCTTTATCGTATGGTATTTATTACTTCGTCATTTTCATATGGAAGTTAGTATGGCTAGAGGCTATATTATGGCATTAATGGTTTTTATGCAAAATATTCACGTATTTAATTGTCGTAGTGAAAAAAACTCAACCTTTAAAATTAGTTTAAAAGAAAATATGTTAGTTCCATTTGCTGTTTTTTCTTCAATTATTTTACAAATTATTATTATGCGAATTTCCTTTTTAAGTCATCTTATGAGTACTGAAAGTATTCCTTTTAGACATATGTTTTTCCTTCTTCTTATTGCCTTACCAATACTAATTGTTATGGAAATATTTAAATATATAAAAAAGTTAAAAACTAGTCAAAAATAAGGAATATAATTAATGTTTGAAATAGAAGAATATGGTATTGTTCATAAGGGCATGAAAAAAGATATCAACGAAGATAATATTTATTTAAATGGCTTTTATTTAGAAGAAAATAATGATGGATTAAATAATTATACCAAGAAAAAAACGACATCATCAAAAAGAAAAATATATGGTGTTTTTGATGGTATTAGTGGTTTAGAAAAAGGAAATTTGGCAGCCTATAAAGCAACTAATTTACTATCTAAAATAGAAAAAGAATCTCTTTTAGACGCTTTAAAAATAATCAATAAACAATTATATGAAATAAAAACAAAAGAAAAAATAGAGCTAGGAACGACAGCTTCTGTTATCAACTTAGATAAAAATAATTTAGTTGTAGCCCAAATTGGTGATAGTGCAATATACATGTTGATAGATAACGAATTTATCAAACTAAAAGGGGAAAATAATGTGGGTCATTTATTGAATAATTATTTAGGTAAGAATGATTTTGTATCAATAAAGGAAAGAAAATTCAAAATTAGAAAAAACGCTAAACTAATTATCTGTTCTGATGGTTTAACTAATAGCGTTAGCGACGATAAAATTTCTTCCTTATTAGCGTCTAGCAATGATATTGTGTATATTGCAAATAAATTATTAAATGATGCATTAATAAATAAAACTTCAGATAATATATCAATAATATGTTTAAATGTAAGAAAAAATTATATGAAGATAATTCTCTTTTATATGCTTGTAATCTTAATTATTCTAGGAATTTTAATAACTATTTTTTAATAGTTATTTTCTTTATATGATGATAGTCATTAGTACATTCTCTTTAATACTTATATCATATTATAAATTAGGTAAGGAGGATTTTTTATGTTTAATCAAAATTGTTGTAACCAAAATGGTAATATGTTTGGACGTCAAGGATGTCAACGACAAGTATCAGAACAAGTTATTGAACCAACTATAAATAAATGTATTCAAAAAGATTTTTATCATGAAGTTCCACATGTGTGATAATTTATGATAGATTAAAATAAATATAGATAAATGAGTACAAATAAATACAAGGTATTTTATTAAGAAATGTCTTTTTGTGTGTTATAATATTAATAGGTGATTTTAGTGAAAGTACTAAGTTTGACTGAACCCTTTGCTACATTAATATTAGAAAAAAAGAAACATATTGAAACAAGAAGTTGGAAAACAAATTATAGAGGAGAATTATATATTCATGCAAGTATGACTAAGCCATCTAAA
>CANRJK010000075.1 GCA_947630955.1 uncultured Bacilli bacterium
TTTCCTTGACTAAATTTATTGAAAGACTAAGTTTCACTTCTTTGTCTTTGAACGCAATTTACTTTTTCATTTAACAACAATGTTGTTAATAGTCAATATTGTTTTTATTTTAATTATTTTATGTTATAATGATTTTATGGTGATTACATGCAAATAAAAGTAAAAGATGTTAATATTAATTATGTAAGATATGGTAAAAAGGAAGCTGATACAATTGTTTATTTACATGGTTGGGGACAAAATATTGACATGATGCGACCTTTAGCAGATCCTTTTTCTACTGATTTTAACATTTTGATTGTGGATATTCCAGGTTATGGTTTAAGTGATGAACCTAAAACTGTATGGACCTGTTATGATTATGTTGAGTGCTTTAAAGAATTATTTGAACAGTTAGATATTAAAAAACCTATTTTAGTTGGACATTCTTTTGGTGGTAAGATAAGCTTGCTATATGCTAGTAAGTATGACGTAAAAAAAATGGTTTTATTAGCTAGTCCTTTTAAAAAAGAAGTAGCTCGTCAACCTTTGAAAGTTAAAATATTGAAGAAATTAAAACAAGTACCTGGTTTAAATAAATTAGAAAATTTTGCTAAAAAACATATTGGTTCTGATGATTATCGTCATGCGAGTGATATTATGCGCAAAATTTTAGTTGATACTGTTAACTTAGATATAACTGATGAAGTAAAAAAAATAAAATGCCCAACTTTAATTATTTGGGGTACGATGGATGAAGCTGTCCCAGTTGAAAGAGCCTATGAATTAGAAAAATTAATAGCTGATTCAGGTGTTGTTATTTATGATAATTGTACACATTATGCTTATTTAGAACGATTAAACCAAACTATTAATGTCTTATGGAACTTTTTATAGTGGGAGGATTATATGTTTATTTTTGGTCTATCTTTAATAATCTTTATTTTATTTAGTTTATATAAATCAAAAAAAGCTATTCATATGTTACAACAAAATTACTATGATGAATCACACCGTTATTTTCTTTGGATTACTAAAAATCCTAAAAAAGTTTTTTTTAATATTGATATTTTATTGTTAATTTTTTTCTTGTTTTTATTTATTAAGATTGATTATAATATTATCTGTTCATTATTTGTTATTTTATATTTATTTATTTTCTTCATTTATTATCAACACCAAAAACAAGAACAAGTTAAAATTGCTTTGGTAATAACGTCTAGAGTTAAAAGATTATTAATAACAGAGTTAATCATTTACTTAATTATTACCATGATTATTTGGTTTAATTTTGTTGATAATTTAATTCCTATTTATTATGTAATGTTATCTTTAACTACTTATTTTAGTTATTTTATTATCTTAATTGCTAATTATATAAATAAGCCTGTTGAAAAATGTGTTTATCTACATTATAAAAGACAAGCAATAAAAAAATTAAAATATATGAATATTCCTGTTATTGGAATTACAGGTAGTTATGGAAAGACAAGCAGTAAAAATATAATTAATGAAATATTGAATGTTAAATACAATAGTTTTGCAACTCCTAAAAACTTTAATACACCATATGGTCTTATCCGTTCAATAAATAATTATTTAGATAAATTCAATGATCTTTTTATTGCCGAAATGGGAGCTTTTAAAGTTGGAGAGATTAAGGAGACTTGTAAATTAGTTAAACCAACTTATGGTGTTTTAACTACTATTGGAGAAGCTCACTTAGAAAGTTTTGGAAGTCGTGAAAATATTCAAAAAGCTAAGTTTGAACTTATTGAATCACTACCCGCTGATGGACTTGCTATTTTAAATGCTGATGATGAATGGCAAACAAGTTATAAATTAAAAAATGATAAATGCCGTGTCTTATGGGTTGGTATAGAAAATAAAGATGCTGATTTAGTTGCGACCAATATTAAATTATCTTATAATGGTACTGATTTTGATGTTAAATTTAAGGGTGATGATAAATTATATTCTTTTCATACCAGTTTACTTGGGACACATAATGTTTATAATTTATTGATGGGTATCTTATTAGGTAAAGAATTTGGGATGACAATCGATCAATTAAAAAAAGGTGTCAGCCTAGTAAAAGCTTTCGAACATCGTTTAGAGCTAAAAAAAATGGGAACATTAAATATTATTGATGATGCATATAATTCTAATCCAGTAGGAAGTAAAACGGCTTTATCAGTTTTAAATTTAATGCCTGGAACTAAAGTAGTAGTAACGCCAGGAATGATTGAGTTAGGCGATAGGCAATATGAAGTTAATAAACGTTTTGGAAAATTAATGTCTCGTGTTTGTGATTATGTTATTTTAGTCGGTAAAGAGCAGACAACACCTATTTATGATGGTTTAATTGAAAGTAATTATGATACCGATAAGATATATGTTTTAAATGATGTTAAGGATGCTTTTAATCTTTTAAATAGAATTGATGATGGCAAAACTTATGTTCTTTTAGAAAATGATTTACCAGATTTATTTAATGAATAGGAGTGATGTATAAATGAAACTAAAAGTTGGTGTTATTTTTGGTGGAGAAACAGTTGAACATGAAGTAAGTATTATCTCAGGTGTTCAAGCAATGGAATATATCAATCAGGATAAGTATGAAATTATCCCAATATATATAAGTAAAGATCGTATATGGTACACTGGGAAAATGTTAATGGATATTGATGTGTATAGTAACTTTAATGATTTGAAGAAATACGCTACAAAATGTATGTTAGTAAAAAAAGAAGATGGCTTTTATTTACAAAAAACATCAGGATTATTTAGACGTAATATTACAGATTTAGATGTTGTTTTACCAATTGTTCATGGTAATAACGTTGAAGATGGTACTCTAGCAGGACTTCTTGATAGTATAGGTATCCCTTATGCTGGTAGTGAGGTTTTAGGTAGTGCTTTAGGTCAAGATAAAGTTGTTATGAAACAAGTTTTTAGTTCAATGAATATTCCAATTGTTGATTATACTTGGTTTTATGATTCTGATTATGCTGAGACACCAGACGATATTATAAGTAATATTGAAAAATTGGGTTATCCTGTTATTGTTAAGCCAGCTAGATTAGGAAGTAGTATTGGAATTACTTATGTAAAAGAAGCCAAAGATATTAGAACGGCTATTGAACAAGCTATAGAATATGATAATAAAATTATAGTTGAAAAAGCTGTAGCTAATCTTTTAGAATTAAATTGTTCTGTACTTGGTAATTATGAATATCAACAAGTTAGTGTTATTGAAGAAGTAAAAGGTAAAACGTCATTACTTACTTATGAGGATAAATATATAGGTAGTGGTAAATTAAAAGGTGGAAAAAGCAAAGGAATGTTAAGTGCTAGTCGTATTATTCCTGCTCGTATTGATTCTAAAATGGAAGAAGAAATAGGCAAAATAGCTTGTGAAGCCTTTAAAGCCTTAAATCTTAGTGGTTTATGTCGTATTGACTTTTTAGTAGATAAAGATACTAAGAAGGTATATGTTAATGAGCCTAATACAATACCAGGTTCTTTAGCTTTCTACTTGTGGGAACCAACTGGTAAAAGCTATACAGAACTTTTAGATGAATTAATAACTTTGGCTATTAAAAGATATAAATCTAATAAAAGAAAAATTCATTCTTTTGAGACCAATATTTTAAGTGGTTATGCTAATGGTGTAAAAGGAATGAAAGGTATCAAAGGAGCTAAAGGAAAAAATTAATAATTTTGTTTTAATAATGTAAAGTAAAAAGGAAATGAAGTTAATATTTCTTTCTTTTTTTTGTGTATATGCTATAATGAAAGAAAGACATCTGGTAATATGTCAAGATAAAAGTTATGGAAGTTTTTAAATAATTTCTCCCTTATCAAATAAATTATTGCATGCTAAAAAGTGCTTAGTTAGAAACTAAACATTAGTTCGTTATAACAACGAACTCAGTTTATTAAAGATTGAGTATTCGAGTCTATAGGACTGTAATATTGATTTTTTCGCAGTAATCCAAA
>CANRJK010000076.1 GCA_947630955.1 uncultured Bacilli bacterium
TATCTTCGTTTTATTGATGATTATTATAAATTATATAAATTTAAAGAAGAATTAAAAGAATTAGAAGGTTTTGGTGAAAAAAGTATTCAAAACTTGCTTAAAGCTGCTGAAAATAGCAAAAATAATTCTTTAGAAAAACTTTTATTTGGCTTAGGCATTTTACATGTTGGTAAAAAAACAGCCTTACTTTTAGCTGATTATTATCAAAATATGGATAATTTAATGAATGCATCTTTTGAATCTTTACGTATGATTCCTGATATTGGTGATATTATTGCTAAAAGTGTAGTTGACTATTTTGCTAATCCTAACAATAAAGAGTTAATTATGCGTTTAAAAAATCTTGGTGTCAATATGAATTATAATGGTAAAACTAAACAAATAGATGAAGAATTTGCTAATAAAACTTTTGTCTTAACTGGAACTTTAAAGATGCCTCGTAATGAAGCTCAAGAATTAATTGAACAACGTGGAGGAAAAGTAACCACTAGTGTAACGAAAAAAACTGACGTAGTTGTAGTTGGTGAAAATCCAGGAAGTAAATATGATAAAGCAGTAGAATTAAAAACAGAAATATGGGATGAAGATACCTTTATGGAAAAAATTGGTGTATAATATTATTCTTAGATATTGGGAAGTGATTTTATGATAAAAGAATGGAATGGTTTCAAAGGAACGAAGTGGCAACAGACAATCGATGTTAAAGACTTTATTGAAAATAATTATCAAGAATATCTTGGTGACCCTGAATTCTTAAAGGGAATTAGTCATAAAACAAGTCGCGTTTGGAGCCGTTGTCAAAAGTTATTTGAAAAAGAAAATATAACAACCGTTTTAGATGCTGAATTAAATCATTTTTCAGGAATTGATAATTTTGAACAAGGATATATTGACCGAAAAAATGAAGTAATTTTTGGTTTACAAACTGATGAACCATTAAAATACTTTGTTAATCCTTTCCTTTGTTTAGATAAATCATTAGAAACTTTAAAAAATTATGGTTATCGTTTTAATCATTCACTAGAAGAACAATTTAAAAATATTACTCAGTCAGTAGATCAAATTATTGACCAAACTTATACTAAAGAAATAAAAAAATTAAAAGAAGCTCACGTAATAGAAAATTTACCTGATGATTATAGTCGTGGTTTTATAGTAGCTGATTATCGTCGTTTACCTCTTTATGGTATTGATTATCTAATTGCTAAAAAAAAGCACGATCTTGAACGATTAAAAAAGGATATTAACTATTCCGTTATTCGTACAAGGGAAGAAGTAACTAAACAAATATTAGCCTTAAATAAAATTAAATCTATGGCTTTAGATTATGATATTGATATTTCAAGACCAGCTTCCACTGCTAAAGAAGCTGTTCAATGGCTATATTTTGCTTATTTAGCAGGTGCTAAAGATATCAGTACACCTTCTTTACCAATTGGAAATAATACAGCTTTTTTAGATATTTATATTAATCGTGATTTAGAGAATGGCGTTTTAACTGAGGAAGAGGCTCAAGAACTAATTGATCAGTTTGTTATTAAATTACGTGTTATACGCTTTTTAACCAATATAAGACATAAGGATTATTTTTTAGGGAAACATCCTTTAATATCTGAAGTTATTGGTGGAAGTTATCATGAACATTCGATGATAACCAAAACAGCTTATCGTTTTTTGAATACACAAGTTAATTTAGGTTCAAATCCCGTACCTAACTTTACGATCTTGTGGTCATCTAACTTACCAGCAAACTTTAAACAATATTGTATAAAACTTGTTACAAAAAATAAAAGTATGCAATTTATTAATGGTAATAATTTAAATGACTATGATTATGCGACAACGGGTTTAACAAGTTTATCTAAAGTAGGAAAACAAATAGATTATTATGGTGGATGCTTAAATTTACCTAAAATGCTTTTATATGCTATAAACGAAGGTTATGATGAAATAACTGGCGAAAAAGTTCTTGAAGATATTCCAAGTTTGGAAGCTTCGCCTTTAAATTTTGCCGAAGTTGTTCAAAATTTCGCTCTAGTTTTAAATAAAATTATTACAAGTTATACTGATGCTTTAAATATTATTCATTGTATTCAAGATAAGTATGTCTATGAAAGTTCATTAATGGCTTTTAACGATACAGTTGTTGAAAGATATATGAATTTTAGTGTAGTTGGTCTGTCTAATTTTATTGATTGTTTATCAGCTATTAGATATACAAGAGTTAGTGTTAATCGTAATGAACAGGGCATAAGTACGGATTTTAAGATTGATGGCACCTTTCCACATTTTGGTACAGACAATAATAAAATTGACCGCTTATCAGGTGAAATTATGAAATTAATCAATAAAACTATTAATTATCATGATTTATATCGTAATGCTAAAGTCAAATTTGGTTTAGAAACAATAGGACTCAATATTACTTGTGGTGAAAATACAGGAGCTACCCCTGATGGACGTTTTAGTAAATCATCTTATTCACTAGGTGCTAATCCTGTTAGTAATATTGGTTCAATTAATCTTTTAAGTTCTTTAAAAAGTACCATGAAAATACCAAAAGAACTATGTATGAATGGACTTCCAACTACTATTAATATTGATGAAAATGTTTTAGGCAGTGAAAAAGAAGAGAGAATTGAGTTATTGATTAATATTTTAGATGGCTTTTTTAACCAAAATGGGAAACACATTGAAATAAATATTGTAAATAAAGATAACTTAATTACCTATGCGAATAATAAAAAAATCGATAACTTAGTAATTCGAAATGGTGGTTTTGCACTTTTCTATGATGAATTAAATGAAAAAAGCAAAGACGAGTTTTTAAGTCGTAACTTCTATGAGGTGCTTTAATGAATGGATTGATTACCTCAATTGAACCTATGGGATTTAATAGTGGACCAGGTATTAGAGTAATTATAACGATGGATGAATTATGTAATCTTACTTTAACACCTAAAGATACCGTTAACCATATTCGTAAATTTCGTCCTTATTTTGGACCTGATGGTGGTGGCGTTACTTTTACTGGAACTAATTTATTCAAACAAATTGATTATATTATTGAAACTTGTACTATTTGTCATAAAGCAGGTATTACAACTTGTCTTTTAACGGATGCTAAAGACTATGAAAAGTCACTACAATTAAAACATATTGATTTAGTTATCCTAGAAATTACTAGCCTACCATTTTATAACTATAACAACCTTACAACTGATGAATTAATGAATATTAATAAATTTATGAATTATTTAAATGAAAGTAAGATTGATGTTTGGATTAAACAAACTATTAAAAAAGACTGCAATGATGATGAAAAATATATTTATGAATTAAAAAAGTTCCTTAATATGTTTGACAATATTAAAGACGTTGAATTAATTAGTGATGGTATTGATGATAAAAAATTAAATTATTTAGGTTCTTTATTAAACTAAAAAAAGAAATGTTTAAAAAATACATTTCTTTTAATTTATATAAAACCATTAAAATATCATAGAACTACTATTGTTCTATGATGTTTTATGATAAGGATACATAAATTCAACTACGTTTTCGATTGAA
>CANRJK010000077.1 GCA_947630955.1 uncultured Bacilli bacterium
AAGTGTTGATCCAGATAATTCTCCAGAAATGGCAGCCATGTTTGGTTCTTCTTTGGCAACCTCTATTTCTAAAATTCCATTTGATGGACCAATTGCTGGAGTTAAAGTTGGACGTGTTGATGGAGAGTTTGTTATTAACCCAACTGTAGCGCAGATGGAAAATTCAGATATTGATCTTACTGTTGCTGGTACGAAAGAAGCTATTAACATGGTCGAAGCTGGCGCTAAGGAAGTAAGCGAAGATGATATGTTAGAAGCTTTAATGTTTGGTCATGAGGCAATTAAAGAACTTGTTGCTTTTGAACAACAAATTATTGATGAAATTGGCGAAGAAAAGATGGAATATGAGGTCTTAGAGATTACTCAAGATTTGAAAGATGAAGTTAAAAAGCTTTGTGCCGATGATTTAAATAAAGCTCTTCGTATTAAAGATAAGTTAGAAAAATATGCTGCTATCGATGAGGTTAAAGAAAATGTTGTTAGTAAGTATGAAGAAGATAATCATGATTTAAGCGAAGATGAATTAAATGAACTTTTAACAAAGGTTAAATTAGTTTTAGAGGAAATTGAATATGATATTTTCCGTACTATTGTTGTTAAGGAGCATACACGAGCTGATGGTCGTGAAATGAATGAAATTAGACCATTATCAACAGATATAGATTTACTTCCTCGTACTCATGGTTCAGCCCTTTTTACTCGTGGTGAAACACAAAGTTTAAGTGTTACAACACTTGGAGCTTTAGGTGAACATCAAATCTTAGATGGTCTTGATTTAGAGACTGAAAAAAGATTTATGTTACATTACAATTTCCCACAATTTAGTGTTGGTGAAACAGGTAGATATGGTTCACCAGGTAGGCGTGAAATTGGTCATGGTGCCTTAGGAGAAAGAGCTTTAGCGCAAGTTATTCCAAGTGAAGAAGAATTCCCATATACGATAAGAGTTGTAAGTGAAATCTTAGAAAGTAATGGTTCATCTAGTCAAGCAAGTATTTGTGCTGGATGTATGAGTTTAATGGCAGCTGGTGTTCCTATTAAAGCCCCAGTAGCGGGAATTGCTATGGGTTTAATTACTTATGGTGATAATTACCAAATTTTAACAGATATTCAAGGTATGGAAGACCATTTAGGAGATATGGACTTTAAAGTAGCTGGTACGCGTGATGGAATTTGTGCCCTACAAATGGATATTAAAATTAGAGGTATAACAAAACAAATTCTAAAAGAAGCTTTAGCTCAAGCTAAAGAAGCTCGTATGCAAATTTTAGACGTTATTCAAAAACAGATAGCAGAACCTCGTAAAGAAGTTAGTAAGTATGCACCAAAGACATTAACATTTATGATTGACCCAGATAAAATTAAAGAAGTTATTGGTAAGGGTGGCGAAACAATTACTAAAATAATTTTAGATTGTAGTAATGTCAAAGCCGTTAATGATGTTAATGCGGTTAAAGTTGATTTAGAAGATGATGGACGTGTTATTATTTATCATACCGATAAAGAAGTTATTGATAAGACAGCTAATATGATTAAAGATATCGTAAGAGAACCAGAAAAAGATAAGATATACACTGCTAAAGTTGTTAAAATTTTAAGTGATAAAGGCTGCTTTGTTGAAATTTGGCCTGGTTGTGAAGGTATGGTTCATATTAGTCAATTAGCGCAAGAAAGAGTTGCGAAAGTAGAAGATGTTGTAAAAGAAGGCGATGAAATTATCGTTAAATGTCTAGGTTATGATAGTAGAGGACGTTTGAATTTCTCTAGAAAAGAAGCTATTAAATAGTTTCTTTTTATGATATACTTATAGTAGGTGAGATTGTGAAAAGAAGAATAGTTGTTATAGCTTTAATATGGGTAAGTGCCCTTACTTTAACTTTTTTTATTGCGGAAAAGGTAAAAGGTAAAGATGATTTTAAAACTAATCTTAAAAAAAGTGATAAACAGTTTGTTTTAAAAGGCATCAGTTTATATGATCATTATGAAGAAAATGATTTAAAGATAACAGATATAACACCTGATAAAAATAAACAAGATAATTATATTCAAATATCTGGTTTAAAAGATGAAAAAGTTCAAAAACAGATTAATTTAAAAATCAAAAATAAATTTAATGAGTACAATACTAAATATGGTAAAGATAAAAAAATAATTATCGAAACTAGCATCACGGCTAATTTTGGTGATTTAATATCTTTAAATATGACTGTTTCAAAAGATGATTCTGATAGTGATTCAGGTTATACGACATTACAATCAATGTATTACAATATTAGTTTAAAAGATGGAAAAGATATTAAGTTTGAAGATATTTTTACGAATAAAGATATAATTAATAGTATTTTAACTAAGACATTTATTAATGATATTAGTTTTGACATTAATAATTCTGATATTAGTAAAGAAGAAAAAAATCAGAAAATGGCTGAATTAGAAGATTTAGTTTTTAGTATTATTTGGAATATTAATAATAGTGACAATGTTTCATTTTCTTTATATAACGATGCAATCAATGTTATTTATCAAAATTATGAAGCTTTAATTAAAATTGAAGATTATGGAATGTATTTTGCTTATCCAACACGTTATAAAACGAGTGAATCATTATATAAAGAAGATTTTAATAAGCTTGTTTTAAGTTATGTAGAAGATTATAAAGAAGAAGAACTTACTTATGCCAAATTAGATTATGATGATGAAAATAATTTTGTTGATGCTATTTCTTATGTGGGTGTTTATGGAGATGATTTAAAAAAATTTAGTCGTGATAGTATGATAAAACATGTTGATGTAGAAAAAATAATAGCTGATGAAAAAAAGAAATTAAACCCAAAAGAATTTAATTATATTAATTTTGATGGCATGTTTAATGTTTATGATAGAGATTTACTTGAATATGCATATGAAATAAATATTTGTGAGTTATCCAAAGATTATTTTGAAAATAATATTAAAAGAACAATCTTTTTACAAAAAATGAATTTTAAAGGCGCTATAGATAATACTGTATATTTTGATGATAATCAAAATATTAAGTGTCAAAATAAGAATTATTTTTTAGTATTTGATAAGAATTATAAGCAAATTAAAACTTTAAAGGATATTTTTAAAGATGGATATGATTATCAAAAGGTTATTGATAAATCCTTTTATGAGATGGCTTATTTAAGTAATAAAAATCCTGATGTGATAAGAGATAAATTAACTTATCAAATAACAGGTAATGGTCTTATATATTCTTATGGAGATTTTATTTTTACAGTTGATTATGAAGATTTTGATTCTAGAGGATTAAAAATATAGGAGACCAACTATGAAAAGTCAATAGTTTATTTAAAAAAATTAAAATAATTAAAAAAGAAAAATTATTGCACAGC
>CANRJK010000078.1 GCA_947630955.1 uncultured Bacilli bacterium
ATGATGAGTATCCAATATATTATTATCGAGGAGCAGTAACAGATAACAATATAATATTTGCCAATTTTTGTTGGAAGATAATAAGAACAACAAGTAGTGGAGGAATAAAGATAATCTATAATGGAAACCCAACAAGTGATAATAAATGTACAAACACTACAGGTGCAAACACTCAAATAGGAACGTCAGCTTATAATGAAAATAATGATGAAGCAAAATATGTAGGATATAAGTATGATAATGATGAAGTAGATAGTATCATAAAAGAAAAAATAGATAGTTGGTATAAAACAAACATCGATGAAAAGAAAGACACAAGTGGAAAAAGTTATACAACATATATAGAAGATTTAGAATTCTGTAATGATCGAAGTTCAAGAATATCTGGTAGTAACATATATTATGGAGCTTATGATAGAAACTATTATAATGGAAATAGAAAACCAAGTTTAGTGTGTCCACAAGATGAAGATAAATTTACAGTATCAAATGGTAAATTAACCTACCCAGTAGGATTAATAACAAATGATGAAACAGTGTATGCAGGAGGCATATGGAATGTAGGTGACTGCGCATATTATTTATGTACCAATCAATGGTACTGGACGATGTCGCCTTCTTACTCCAATAAGTACTTCGCTTACGTGTGGTACGTCGGTTCGCCTGGTAGCCTCCACGCCCCCTACGTGAGCGACAGCAACGGCGTTCGCCCAGTTGTCAACTTAGTACCAACCACTCAAGTAATAGGCTTAGGCACTAGTGATAATCCATACTTAGTAATAGAAAGGTAATAGAAAGTTGAAAAATGGCTTATTAATAAGCTATTTTTTTGATTAAAATGATAAATTTATACACATTATATACATAGAATATATAGGAGGGATTATGTTTAATAAATTTACAGAAGAAACAAAGAAAGTATTGTCTTTAGCAAAACAAGAAATGTTAGATTTAAAACATCCCTATTTGGGTTCAGAACATTTAATGTTAGGTATTTTAAAAAGTAATAATAAGGTAACTAGTTCATTGAAAAAATATGGTGTTACCTATAAAACTTATCGTGGAGCTGTTATTGATATTATTGGGGTTGGGCAAAAGAAAAGCGAATGGATTTTATATACGCCTATTGTTAAAGAGATATTTGATAGAGCTATTGATATAAGTGACGAAGCTAATAGTAGTGTGACGATTGAAAATCTTTTTATTGCGCTTATTGAAATGGGTGAAGGGATAGCTAATCGGATTTTAAATAATTTACATGTTGATATGGATAAATTATATACAGATTTTGTTTTTCAGATTCCTAAGAAAAGTAAAAAAAAGAAGAATATTTTAAGTGAAATTGGAATTGATTTAACAGATCCATTATGTAATCGAGGCTTTGATCCTGTTATTGGCCGTGATGAAGAAATAAAGTTGATTATTGAAACTTTAGTTAGAAAAAATAAAAGTAATCCTCTTTTAGTTGGTGAAGCTGGAGTTGGTAAAACAGCTATTGTTGAACAGATAAGTCGAATGATTGTTGAAGGTAAAGTACCAAGTAAACTAAAAAATAAAAAGATTATTAATATTGATATGTCATCTGTAGTAGCAGGAACAAAATATCGTGGTGAGTTTGAAGAAAAAATAAATAAAATAATCAAAGAGGCAGAAAATGATCCCGATGTTATTCTTTTTATTGATGAAATTCATACAATTGTAGGAGCTGGTGGAGCTGAGGGAGCAATAGATGCTTCCAATATTTTTAAACCAGCATTAGCTCGTGGTAATATAAAGTGCATTGGAGCTACAACTTTAGACGAATATAAAAAGAATATAGAAAAAGATAAAGCTTTAGAAAGAAGATTTAAAAAAATTACTATTAAAGAGCCTAATCTTGAAGAAGTAAAAGAAATCATTTATAAGATAAAACCTATATACGAACAATATCACCACGTTACTATTAAAAGAAATATTTTAGACTTACTTATTAATTTAACTAACAAATATATTCATAATCATAAAAATCCAGATAAAACGATTGATATATTAGACGAAGTGTGTGCTCATGCTAATTTAAAAGATAATCCAAAAATTAAGGAATATGAGGCTTTAGCGCATCAGTTAACAACGATTATTGAAAGAAAAAAAGCTAAAGTTTTGAGTAATGATTTTAAAGAAGCTTATAAGTATAAGCAGCAGGAGAATGCTACTATGACAAAGTTAAATGAATTGGAATTAGTTCTTACAACTAAGAAGTTTAATAATGTTACAAAAAAAGATTTAGAAGAAGTTTTAAATAGTAGGGTAAATATACCTATTTATGAATTAAGTAATCGGTTTAATGAAAAAAATATTATTCGCAAATTAAATGATAAAATAATTGGTCAAGAAGAAGCTATTCGTAAATTAGTTGAATCTTATTTTAACAATCTTGACAATGATTCTAATTATAGTGTTTTATTAAATGGCCCTAGTGGTATTGGTAAAACCTCTTTAGCTTTAGCGTTCGCTAAAAGTTTAACGGACAATGTATTAAGGCTTGATATGAGCGAATTTAGTGAAGCACATACAGTAAGTAAGCTAATAGGTGCCCCAGCAGGTTATGTTGGCTATGATGATAATTATTTATTTGGAACTATTGTAGAAAATCCTTTTACAGTACTTATTTTAGATGAGATTGAAAGATGCCATGAAAATATTTTAAATTTATTTTTTCAAATTTTAGATAATAATCAATTAAAAGATGCTAAAGGAAATATTATTTATTTTAACAATACAATTATTATTATGACTACTAATATGGAAAGTGAGAAAAAACTAGGATTTGATAATAGTAAAGTTAACAGTCAACTAAATGAATACTTTACAGTTCCATTTATTAATCGTATCGATGAAATAATTAGTTTAAAACCATTAGAAAAAGAACATATAGTTAAAATTGTCAAAAAGGAAGCTAACAAAAAGGGAAAAATTGTGTTAAATGATAAGGAGTTAAAGGAAATAATTGTAGAAAGTAACTATAAGGAATATGGCGCTAGAAAGCTAAAAAAAATTATTAATGAAATGGAAAAAAATAAAAAAAGAAAAAAAACTCAAATGAAAAGTTAAATTTCAGAAAATAAAATTAAATAGAGTTTGTAAGACTAAATTGGTAGAAATAGTAAA
>CANRJK010000079.1 GCA_947630955.1 uncultured Bacilli bacterium
TTGGTGAAAATCCAAATGGAATACCAAATAATTTAATGCCTTATATCTTAAATGTCGCCACTGGAAATTTAGCTTGTTTAAATATTTTTGGTAATAATTATAATACGCATGATGGAACGGGTGTTAGAGATTATATTCATGTTGTCGATTTAGCTAAAGGACATATTAAAGCTATTTTAAAAGTAATGGGTGATAGTGGTGTTAAATACTATAATTTAGGAACAGGTAAAGGTTATAGTGTCTTAGATATTGTTAAGACATTTGAAAAGGTTAACCAAATAAAAATCAATTATAAAATAGCAAATAGACGACCAGGTGATATTGATGCTTGTTTTGCAGATCCTACTTTAGCTAAAAAAGAACTTGATTGGCAAGCTGAATTAAATATTGAAGATATGTGTCGTGATAGTTATAATTTTATTAAAAATAATAAGTAATAATAAAAAGGCTGAAGAAACAATTTTTCAGCTTTTTTTAATAATTAAATAGACTTTTTAAATTATATGTGTTATGATAGTCAATCGTTGGGGGTTAAGCATGAAAAGAAAAAAGATATATATTAATCGTGATAGCATTTATGTTGGTAAATTAGTTAGAGTTAATGAAATTAAAAGATATGGTTCATCTGACACGCCGATAAGCGATAAAATAGGTAGGCTATATGTTAGTGATGGTTCTTTAATTCGAAATATTTTATTATCGATTGATAATGATAGAGTAATGGATTTACTATATCATTGTGATGATTATCCCATTTTAAATATGACGCCAGATGAACAGTGTCTTGAAAGTGATATTGTTATTCCAAAAGTTGATTGGATTGGTTCACTTTTAGAACATCTTGGCTTTGATGAAAAACTAGATTTTGAAGAAATTCAGTCAATTAAAGATTGGGTTTTTACTGATGAAATATTAGAGGATTTTTTAGTAGCTAATAAGAAGCTTAGTTTAAAAGAAAAAAGAAAAATTATGGTTTATCGTTCTTTAATTGAAAAATATAAAGAAAAAGTTATGATGGCTATTTTTGATAATCGTTTGTTTAATTTAACTATAACTAGTAATTTCTTTGTTGCTCCGGCAAGAAATTTAGAACCTCGGTTAAAAGAAAAAACAAATAAAGACTATATAAAAAAGTATTAGGTAAAGCAGAAAACTACTTTAAGACTAATACTTTTTTTACTTTGTTGGGCTATCAGTGATAAATATTTTTTTATTATCATAATCAACCGTAATTTTACTACCCAAAGGCATAATACCTGTAAATAAAGCGTGACCAATATTAATATTATATAAAACTGGCAAATTTTCTTGTTTAAATTCTTTTAATACTTTTATATATATATCCTTATATTCATTATAATAAGTTTCCATATATGGTTTTCCAACAATAATACCTTTTATTTTGCTAAAAATGTTTTGTGCTCCTAAATTTCTTAAATAATATAGCAATAAATCAGGACTAATTTTTTCATCACTAGTTTCAAGTAATAAAATTTTGTCATTCCATATATTTTCAGCTGGCCATATTGAGGTTCCACATATCATTGGAAAAGTATCAATACAACCACCAATAACTTCACCAGTAACTATTCCTTTTCCTTGTAATAACTCATATCCATGAGTTTCTTTAGTCATCTTTTTTGTTTTGTTAATATTTTTTTCATCCCAAGGAATAAAATCTTTAGACCAATATTCGCTTGGTTTAATCTCATAATTGGTGCTATCTTTAAATAAAATATTTTCGATGGCTGATTTGACGTAGTCAGGCATTTTTCCATAGTCAGCTATTTCACACATGATAGAAGGTCCATAAAAAGATATAAGATTGGCTTTTTGCATCATGAAGTGACTAATTGTTGTATCAGAGTAACCAATAAATATTTTTGGGTTGTTTTTAATAATATCGAAATCAATAAAAGGTAAGAGCCTAATTGAATCATTACCACCAATAGCTGTAAAAATAGCTTTAATACTTTCATCTTTAAAAGCTTCCATTAGGTCATTAGCTCGTGCTTCAGGGTGTTCATATAGATAACTAACACCTTTTAAAGCATTAGGCATTGTAATAACTTTTAAACCAAAGATGTTTTCTAAACGATCCTTAGCAATATCTAATTTATGTTTTAATGAATCTTCTCCTAGTAAACCAGTTGATAAGCTAACAATAGCAATTTTATCACCTTTATGTAATTTTTCTGGCTTTATCATTTAATCCCTCCTAATATTAATTATACACTATGTCATAAAAAAAGAAAATCAATGATTTGTTGATTTTCTTTTATTAGTATATGTTTTTGGTTTATCTTCTTTAGGTGTATTATCTTCTTGATAATTATAATAACTACCATAACAATATCCACCACCACCGCCAACTGGATATTGATGGGCACCAGCGGCACTTTGACTATAAACTACATTATTATGAGCAATTTTTTCATTTGCTCTTATAGCAGCAATTCTAAGTTTTTCTTCCGTCTCTTTAGAAAGTGGCCTTGCCTGAACAGGAAAAGAGCGTGCTGAAGAACGGCTTGTACTTAGTTTTTCAACCTTTTTTTTCATATTAATCTCCTCTTCGTAGCATTTATTATAGCACAAAATATTATATTTGTTTCAAATATTAATAATTATTATTAAATTTTAACTTATTTCTTATAATAAATATTTTTTTATTATCTTAAAAATTGTATGTTTCTCAATATTATGTTATTATATTGGACATTCAAAGGTTGGTTTTAGTTTATGCAAGAAATTAAATTAAATGATATTAATCTAGATAAATTTGAAAAATGTAAAATTCAGGGAACAAAAAGTATTACATATTATAATGAAAACTATTGTATAAAAATACCCGAGTTTGACAGTTGAAATAATAAAAAAACATCATTTTGCCCAGTATTTATAAGGCTTTGTGATGTTTTAATTT
>CANRJK010000080.1 GCA_947630955.1 uncultured Bacilli bacterium
TTTATTTCAAACAAAGCTTGCCTTTGTTTGTTACCTATCAATTAATTAAAAACTGACATTTCTAAAAAATCTTAACACCAAAGAAAATATTAAGTAACATAAAAAGATTGATAATTATCGCAAACTTTTTTGCGTATTATTATCAATCTTTTTTTCTGGTTCATTTATTTGTATTTCATGTTCTAACAATTCTTTTATCTGCCTATAACGTTCTAAATTAGAATTTGTATTTTCATATGTTTTCTCTGATTGTTTTGCTTTTTCTTCAGAAGAATCAAAATCAGTAGTTATTTCTTTTTTTGGTGTTCGAACAAAATTGTCTGCATCCGTATTTTCTTTTTTATAGTTATCTAAATAAGCTTTTATAGTTACTGATTGCATAATTGTTGTTCCACCAAATAAAAGGTAAAATAAAGGCTTTATATCAATAAAATGATTCAAAAAAGAAATTCCTAGTAAAGGATATAACATACATGTTTTAGCTTTTCCTATCATTAAAGAAAAAGGTTTTTGACCATTAACTTTTCTTTTAACATTAATAGTTGCGATAACCGTTTCTAATGATAGATTTAAAATTAACAAAGGATTAAAAATACTAGCGGCAACTAATAAAGTACCAGCAAATATTTTATCACATATAGCATCTAAATCTTTTCCTAGTTCACTTGTAAAATGATATTTACGAGCAATATATCCATCTAAAGCATCTGTTAACGAAAAGATAGCTGTAAAAAAAGCGATTAAAAAGACATTAGAGCTAATTGCTGCAGGTATTATGAAACAAGGAGCGGCAACTAATCTAGTTAAGGTTAAAAGATTAGGAATTTGACGACATCTTCGACCTTTTGTTTTTAAATCAGTTACTGCTTCTTTAAACATTTTACGGTAATTATCTAAAATTACTCTTAACCCCTGTTTCATATTTTTCCCCCCAATAAGTATTAGATATTCTATATCAGATTTTTCTGTTTGTCAATTTTATAATTATTGTTTATCTTATTTTAATATGAACTTCTCTTAACTGTTGTTCAGTAAGCTCACTAGGACAACCCATCATTAAATCTTGACCACTAGCACTAATTGGAAAAGCTTGAACTTCACGTAAATTTGGTTCATCTTGTAATAACATGATAATTCGATCAATTCCAGGTGCCATACCAGCATGAGGTGGAACACCATATTTAAAAGCTGTAAATAAAGATTTAAAACGTTCCTCTACTTCTTTTTCAGTGTAACCAACTACACTAAAGCCTTTCATAAGACATTCTAAATCTGTATTACGTACTGCCCCACTGGCCATTTCATTACCATTACAAACAAAGTCATATTGATAAGCTAAAATATCCTCTATCTTCTTATCATTATAATCTTTGATACCTCCATGAGGTTCACTAAAAGGATTATGACAAAATTCGTATTTACCTGTTTTTTCATCTAACTCAAACATTGGAAAATCATTAATAATACAAAATTCATAACAATTTTTATCAATTAAATTTAATCTTTTTCCTAACTCTGTACGAATCATGCCAGCAAATTTTGCGGCAACTAATTCATTAAAATCAGCAATAAAGAATAAAACGCTATCCTTTTTCAAACCAGCCTTAGAAATTAAATTTTCCCTATCTTCTGGGGTTAAAAATTTATCAATTGGTCCTTTAAAACTCATATCATCCATTACTGTAATATAACCAATTCCTGGCATCCCAATTTTTTTAGCATATTCAACTAATTCATTAAACCATGAATTAGGTTTAGAAGCTAAATCATCAACTTTAATAGCACGTACAATAGCACCACGAAATGGTTTGAAATTAGAATTACTAAATACTTCACTTAAATCTATAATTTGTAATGGATTACGTAAATCAGGTTTATCAGTTCCATACTTTAGCATTGCCTCTTTATAAGGAATACGACGAAATGGTTTAGAACTTACTTTCTTATCACTAAAACTTGTAAAAAGATCATAAAAAATATCTTCGCCTACCTTATAAACATCTTCTTCATCGACAAAAGCCATTTCAAAATCTAATTGATAAAATTCTAAAGTTCTATCTGCTCTTGTATCTTCATCACGGAAACAAGGAGCAATTTGATAATATTTATCAAAACCAGAAACCATTAATAATTCTTTAAAGATTTGAGGAGCTTGTGGTAAAGCATAAAATTTACCTTTAAAATGACGTGATGGAATAATAAAATCACGAGCTCCTTCTGGTGATGAAGCAGTAATAATTGGTGTTTGAACTTCAGTAAAACCTAATTTATCCATTTTTTCTCTAAGAAATTTTAAGATTTTACTTCTTAAAACAATATTGTCATGCACTTTTGGATTGCGCAAATCTAAATAACGATATTTTAAACGAATATCTTCAGAAACACTTGTTGATGATTGAATTTGAAAAGGAAGTTCATTTAAAGATTTACCCAAAACAGTTAATTCGTCAACCAATAATTCAACTGTTCCAGTGGCGATTTTGTCATTATAATCATCTTCATTTCTTTTACGAATTGTTCCTTTAATAGTTACAGCTGATTCTTTTGTTAAACCATTAAAAATACTATCATCATTACTAACGACTTGTAATAGACCATGTTCATCACGTATATCAACAAAAATGACACCACCATGGTCACGAATATTTTCTACCCAACCAGCTACACGAACTTCTTTACCAATTTCTTTTTCCTTAACATCTCCACAATATATACTACGATATTTAATATTCATAATTCCTTGTATGATATATATAGTCAGTTACAAGAGAGATTTTGTATTTACATACTGACTAGTATATTATCATT
>CANRJK010000081.1 GCA_947630955.1 uncultured Bacilli bacterium
ATCAGGAAATAATGTTTTCTATGGAGCGTATGATAGGAACTATTATAATGGAAATAGAAATCCAAGTTTAGTGTGTCCACAAGATGAGGATAAATTTACAGTAGCTAATAAGAAGTTAATTTATCCCGTAGGACTAATAACAAATGATGAAACAGTATATGCAGGAGGAGTATGGAATATAGCTAATAGTACATATTATTTATATACAGGAACTTGGTACTGGACGATGACGCCTTGTCAGTTCTATGGTGGCAACGCTTACGTGTGGCTCGTCTCTTCGACTGGTAACCTCAGCGGCTACTACGTGTCCAACCTCATCGGCGTTCGCCCCGTTGTCAATCTAGTATCAAATATCCAAGTAACAGGCATTGGTACTAGTGATAACCCATATATTTTAGCCCAATAACGAAAAAATCACATTGAAATAAAAAACAATGTGATTTTTTTTAAACCAAAATGCCCCTAAGTAATATACTTAAGACAATTATTACTAATAAAATGATACCATTTTTAGCCTTATAAGTAAAGCTTTTTTTAAACTGATTAAAAGTTAAAAACTTTATTTTAAATTTTTACAAATTGCTTGTTTACCTTTTAAAATCAATAAAGTAGTTGTCCTTAAGTATATTACTTAAGGACACATTGGAGGGTAAAATGAAACGAGCAAAAAATAAAAATATGGTGGTGTTAGTAGTAATTGTTATAGTGACATTAACAAGTAGTATCGGATATAGTGCATTACAATCTAACTTAAAAGTAACAGCAGATTTAAATGTTTTAAAAGATTACGTACCGGATGGGACTTTATATGATGTGATGCATCATATATCGGAGATGGATAATGTAAGTAGTAAGTATGTAAGTAGTCCTAGTGGGATAGATTTTAGTGAGGTATCATCGGATACAAATGGCAAAGGAGTATATGAGTTAAACACAACAAAAGATGAGAAATATCCAATTCATTATTATCGTGGTGAAGTAGATAATAATGTTATCTTTGCCAATTTTTGTTGGAAGATAATAAGAACCACCGAGACTGGTGGTATAAAATTAATATATAATGGAGAACCAAGTGATGATGGTAAATGTGATAATATAGGTACATCTACTCAAATAGGAACTTCATCTTATAATGAAAAATATGATGAAGCAAAATATGTAGGATATAAATATGATAATGATGAAGTTGATAGTACCATAAAAATAAAAATAGATGAATGGTATAAGAATAATATTGAAGGAAAATATTCAAATTATTTAGAAGATACAGTTTTTTGTAATGATCGGAGTATATCAGGACAACAAGGAGTTTTTAGATTTTATGAGCCAAGGCAAAGAAGTTATGTAAGCAACATACCAACTTTAGAATGTATCCAGGAAAGTGATAAATTTACAGTATCGAATGGGAAATTAAAATATCCCGTAGGCTTAATAACATCTGACGAAACAATATATGCTGGTGGAATATATGGTAAACTAAGTAAATTTTATTTAAAAAATAATGAAAATTATTGGATGATGTCGCCTTCTAATTTTGATGACAATCCTAGTAGTTTGCAACATACAACGGATGAATTGGATGGGGATTGTTATGCCGAAATAATGTATGTTAGATCAGATGGAAGATTTTGGGATTTAATTGTACTTGATAGCCTTGGCATACGCCCAGTTCTATCTTTGAAACATGAGACAAAATATCTAAGTGGGAATGGCAGCAAAGAAACACCACTTCTAATAACACCGATAACCAAGTCGTTATACAATGTAATAAAGTCAAAATCAGTATTTGATAATGTGAAAAGTGAATATGTAAGTAGTGATACAGGAATAGATTTCAGTAAAATCTCATCCGATACCAACGGTAAAGGAGTATATGAACTACATACAACAAAAGATGATGAACATCCAATATATTACTATCGAGGGGCTGTAACAGATAATAACATTATTTTTGCAGATTTCTGTTGGAAAATCATCCGAACAACAGAAACAGGCGGTATAAAATTAATCTACAATGGTGAGCCAAGTAGTGATAATAAGTGTATAAATACTATAGGTGAGAATACTCAAATAGGGCAGTCAGCTTATAATGAAAATTATGATGAATCAAAATATGTAGGATACAAATATGATAATGACGAAGTAGATAGTACCATAAAAACGAAAATAGAATCATGGTATAAAACAAATATCGACGAAAAGAAGGATGCAAGTGGAAAAAGTTATACAACGTATATAGAAGATTTAGAATTTTGTAATGATAAAAGTATATCAAGTACATCAGGGAGTAATATATACTATGGACCAAGGTATAGAAACTATGAGCAAAAAAAGCCAAGTCTAGAATGTCCACAAGATAAGGATAAATCCACAGTATCGAATAAGAAGTTAACATATCCAGTAGGCTTAATAACAGCTGATGAAGTGGTATATGCTGGAGGAGTATATGCTACTAGTAACAATACTTATTATCTATATACAGACCAATGGTATTGGACAATATCCCCATTTTACTTTGATAGTAGTTATGCTTATGTGTGGCACGTTCCTTCGACTGGTAGTATAAGTTGTGGTCGTGTATATTCTGATGGTGGTGGAGTCCGTCCTGTTGTCAACTTATCTTCAAACATTAAAGTAACAGGCGGTGGTACTAGTAATAACCCATATATGGTACAATAAAAATCACATTGAAATAAAAACAATGTGATTTTTTTCTGTATTAAAATTGCCCCTAAGTAAACTACTTAAGTCAATTATTACTAATAAAATAATACCATTTTTAACCTTATAAGTAAAGCTTTTTTTGATTTGATGCAAACTTTTAAAATCTTGTTTTTTATCTTTTAAAATGATATTTTAGACCTTTATTTTCAACAAATTGGTTGTCCTTAAGTAGTTTACTTAAGGACATATTGGAGGGTAATATGCGAAAGATAAGAAATAAAAATATGATGGTATTAGTAGTAATATTCATAGTAACATTAACAAGCAGTATAGGGTATAGTGCACTACAGTCAAATTTAAAAGTAACAGCTGATCTAAATATTCTAAAAGAATATGTGCCAGATGGAACACTATATGACATGATGCATCATATATCGGAGATGGACAATTCTAGTAGTAAATATGTAAGTAGCCCTAATGGTATTGATTTTAGTAAGATATCATCCGATACCAATGGAAAAGGAGTATATGAGCTACATACAACAGCTAGTGATGAGTACCCAATTCATTATTACCGAGGCGAAGTAAATAATAATGTTATCTTTGCCAATTTTTGTTGGAAGATAATAAGAACCACGGAAACAGGAGGAATAAAGTTAATCTATAATGGAGAACTGAGTGACGATGGTAAATGTGATAACACAGGAACCGCAACCCAAATAGGTACTTCAGCATATAATAGTAGTGATAAAGAAGCGAAATATGTAGGATACAAATATGATAATGATGAAGTAGATAGTACAATAAAACAAAAAATAGATAGTTGGTATGAAGAAAATATCCAAGGTAAATACTCAAGTTATTTAGAAGATACAATATTTTGTAATGATCGAAGTTCAAGAACATCAGGAAGTAATGTTCTCTATGGAGCATATGATAGAAATTATCAAAACAGAGCCCCAAGTTTATTATGTCCGCGAGAGGAGGACAAATTTACAATAACAAACAAAAAATTAACCTATCCAGTAGGACTAATAACAAATGATGAAACAGTATATGCTGGGGGAGTATATGGTATCAACAATAACACCTATTATTTATATACTAATGAGTGGTACTGGACGATGACGCCTTCTCAAATCCTTGACGGCAACGTTTCTGTGTGGTACGTCCATTCGACTGGTACCATCTACCTTGGCGACGGCAACGTGGATCGTAGTGACGGAGTCCGTCCAGTAATATCATTAAAACAGGGAACCAAATATCTAAGTGGGAATGGTAGCAAAGAAACGCCATTTTTGATAACACCAATAGAACCAAAAGGAGAATTGCTATATAGTGTAATAA
>CANRJK010000082.1 GCA_947630955.1 uncultured Bacilli bacterium
TTATTATCACTTGTTGGACTTCCATTATAGATTATCTTTATTCCTCCACTACTTGTTGTTCTGATTATTTTCCAACAAAAGTTTGCGAATATGATATTATTATCTGTTACAGCTCCCCTATAATAATATATTGGGTATTTATCATTTACTGTTGTATGTAATTCATATATTCCTTTCCCATTTGTGTCTGATGATATCTTACTGAGATCTATTCCTGTTTCTGATTCTACATATTTACTCTTTACGTTATCTAAGACTGAATTTGATTTTATTACATTATATAATGACTTAGTTATTGGTGTTATTAAAAAAGGCGTTTCTTTACTTCCATTTCCACTTAAATATTTGATTCCTTGTTTTAATGATATTACTGGGCGAATGCCATTAAAGTAATAAGCATGGTTGAAGTTTAATGTACCAGGAGAATTAATATGTGCCATCCAAGCATGACCATCAATTAATCCAGCAGGTGACATCGTCCAATAACTTCGATTTGTATATAAATAATATGTATTATTGACTAAACCATTTACTCCTCCAGCATAGGCCACTTCATCTACTGTTATTAATCCTACGGGATATGTTAATTTACTATTTGATACTGTAAATTTATCCTCATCTTGGGGGCATTCTAAACTTGGGCTTCTATAACTAGAAATTCTAACTAAAGGTCCACAGTTTATATTATCTCCCGTTATTTTTTGTACACTACTATCATTACAAAAGATTGTATCTTCTAAATAAGTTGAGTATTTATTCTCAATGTTATCTTGGTACCATTTATCTACTCTTGTTTTAATAGTACTATCAACTGTATAATTGTCATATTTGTAACCTACATATTTAAAATCATCATTATTTGTATTATAAGCTGAAATTCCTATCTGTGTATTATCACTCATATTATCACATTTACCATCATCACTTGGTTCACCATTATAGATTAGTTTTACTCCACCTGTCTCAGTGGTTCTTACTATTTTCCAACAGAAGTTTGCAAATATTACATTATTATCTACTTCTCCTCTATAATAATGAATAGGATATTTTTCATCTTTGGTTGTATGTAATTCATATACTCCTTTGCCATTGGTATCCGATGATATCTGTGAGAAATTAATTCCTGTTTCATATTTTACATACTTACTGCTAACATTATCCATCTCCGATATATGATGCATCATATCATATAATGTTCCATCTGGTACATAATCTTTTAATACATTTAAGTCAGCTGTTACTTTTAAATTTGATTGTAACGCACTATATCCTATACTACTTGTTAATGTCACTATAACAATTACTAATAATACCACCATATTTTTATTTCTTACTCGTTTCATTTTACCCTCCAATATGTCCTTAAGTATTCTACTTAAGGACAACTACTTCGTTGAAAATAAAGACCTAAAATAGCATTTTAAAAAATAAAAAGCAAGATTTTAAAAGTTTACATCGAATCAAAAAAAGCTTTACTTATAAGGTTAAAAATGGTATTATTTTATTAGTAATAATTGACTTAAGTAGAATACTTAGGGGCAATTTAATACAGAAAAAAATCACATTGTTTTTATTTCAATGTGATTTTTGTTATTCAACAACTATGTATGGCTCACCAGAAGTACCTGAGCCTGTTACTTTAATGTTTGAAGATAAGTTGACAACAGGACGGATTCCACCACCATAATTATCGTACACCATGTAATTCGTAGTATAGTTATCAAGATTACCAGATGAAGTAATCCCCCACACGAGAGCTTTGTTTTCAAAAAAACTAGAAGGCGACATCGTCCAATAATAATTGCCCGTATATAAATAATAAAACTTATTATCAGTATAATATAATCCTCCAGCATATACTGCTTCATCCAACGTTATCAATCCTACAGGATATGTTAATTTTTCATTTGCTACTGTGAATTTATCACTATCTTGTGGGCAGTCTAAACTTGGTGTTCTATTTCTATAGTTTCTATATTTTGGTCCATAGTCTATGTAACTTTCTGACTGACTTGATATACTTCGATCATTACAAAATTCTAAGTCTTCTATATACGTTGTATAACTTTTTTCTCTTGTATCTTTCTTTTCATCTATATTTGTTTTATACCATGCATCTATTTTTTCTTTTATTTTACTATCTTTATTATCATTATCATATTTATAACCTACATACTTAGATTCGTTATAACTATCATTATAGGGTGAAATAGTTATTTGTGTACTTGATCCCGTAGTATTTAAGCACTTGTTGTTACTTATTAGCTTTCCATTATAGATTAGTTTTACTCCTCCACTACTTGTTGTTCTTATTATCTTCCAACAAAAATTAGCGAATATTATGTTGTTATCTGTTACGGCTCCTCTGTAGTAATATATTGGATGTTCATCATTTACTGTTGTATGTAGTTCATATATTCCCTTACCGTTGGTATTTGATGAGATTTTGCTGAAATCAATCCCTGTTTCACTACTTACATACGTACTTTTGATGTCATCTAAGACTGAACTTTTTTTAATAATTTCATATAACGATTTTGGCTTAGGTAATGGTGTTATTAGAAATGGTGTTTCTTTACTTCCATTTCCGCTTAAATATTTTGTTTCGTGTTTCAATGATATTACTGGGCGAACACCACCACTAGTGTTGCTCACACTGTTGCTGACGAGACCACCAGTAGAATGATCATACAACACGCGAGCGTCACCACCATCGAATCGATAAGGAGATAATGTCCAGTACCACTCATTAGTATATAAATAATATGTATTGTTTGATATATTCCATACTCCTCCTGCATATACCGTTTCATCGCTTGTTATAAGTCCTACTGGATATGTTAATTTACCATTGGCTACTGTAAATTTATCTTCTTCTTGTAGGCACTCTAAGCTTGGATTTATATTTACAGTGTTTCTATCATATGCCCCATAGAAAATATTACTTCCTGATACTCTTGAACTTCTATCAACACAAAATATTGTATCTTCTAGATAATTTGAATATCTACCTTCGATATTTTCTTTATACCAACTATCTATTTTTATTT
>CANRJK010000083.1 GCA_947630955.1 uncultured Bacilli bacterium
GTAAGTATGTAAGTAGTCCTAGTGGGATAGATTTTAGTGAGGTATCATCGGATACGAACGGTAAAGGAGTATATGAACTATATACAACAAAAGATGAGAAATACCCAATTCATTATTATCGCGGTGATGTAAATAATAATGTTATATTCGCAAACTTTTGTTGGAAGATAATAAGAACCACCGAAACAGGAGGGATAAAACTAATTTATAATGGAAAACCAAGTGACGATGGTAAGTGTGATAATATGGGTGCAGCTACTCAAATAGGAACCTCAGTATATAATGGAAATTATGATGAAGCAAAATATGTAGGATATAAATATGACAATGATGAAGTAGATAGTACTATAAAAACGGAAATAGAATCATGGTACAAAACGAATATTGACGAAAAGAAAGACGCGAGTGGAAAAAGCTACACGACTTATCTAGAAGATTTGGAATTCTGTAATGATCGAAGTTCAAGGACGATAGATAATAATGTTTTCTATGGAGCTTATGATAGAAACTATTATAATGGAAATAGAAAACCAAGTTTAGTATGCCCACAAGATAGTGATAAGTTTACCGTAGCCAATGGTAAATTAACATACCCAGTAGGTTTAATAACGAATGATGAAACAGTGTATGCAGGAGGAGTATGGGATATAGCCAACAATACATATTATTTATATACTGGAGAGTGGTACTGGACGATGTCGCCTTCTAGCTTCGATGGCGGCTACGCTTATGTGTGGCGTGTCTATTCGACTGGTAGCTTCCGAGGCGTCAGCGTGAATGACTATAACGGCGGCGTTCGCCCAGTCGTTTCATTAAAACAAGGAACAAAATACTTAAGTGGGAACGGAAGTAAAGAAACACCATTTCTTATAACACCCTTACCAGAGAAACCAAAATCAATATATCAAATTATAAAAACAGTTTCAGTATTTGATAATATAAAAAGTGAATATGTAAGTAGTGAAGAAGGTGTAGATTTTGGTAAAATCTCATCCGATACCAATGGTAAAGGAGTATATGAATTACATACAACAAAAGATGAGCAATATCCTATTTATTATTACCGAGGAGATGTAGATAATAATGTGATATTTGCCAACTTCTGTTGGAAGATAATTAGAACAACAGAAACCGGAGGAATAAAACTAATTTATAATGGCGAACCAAGTGATGATACTAAATGTAATAACATAGAAGAGAAAACAGAAATAGGGAAATCAGTTTATAATACATATATAAATATTGCTAAATATGTAGGATATAAATATGATAATGATACAAAAGATAGTACAATAAAAGCAAATATAGATTCATGGTATAAAACAAATATCGATGAGAAGAAAGATAAAAACGGAAAAAGTTATACAACCTATTTAGAAGATATAATTTTTTGTAACGATAGAAGTATATCAAGTACATTAGATACTTTTATCTTTTATGGAGCTTACAATAGAATTTTTGAAAATAAAAAACCAAGTTTAGTATGCCCACAAGAGGAAGACAAATTTACATTATCCAATGGAAAGTTAAAGTATCCAGTAGGACTAATAACAAGTGATGAAGTAGCATATGCTGGAGGAGTATATGATACTAGTAACACAACATATTATTTATATAATAATCAAAATTATTGGACGATGACACCATTTGATTTTAATCATAATGACCTTGTAACCTCTAATTATATTAGAATGGGAACTGTTGGTTTTAAAAGTATTAGCTATTACGGAGGAAGTCAGTTATATGGTATTCGTCCAGTTGTAGGACTTAAATCCGACACTCAAGTAATAGGAAAAGGTACTAGTGATAGTCCATATATTGTAGCCCAATAACAAAAAGTCACATTGAAATAAAAAAACAGTGTGACTTTTCTTTTATAAAATTGCCCCTAAGTTAACTACTTAAGTCATATATCATTAATAAAATAATACCATTTTTAGTCTTATAAGTAAAGCTTTTTTTGATTTGATGTAAACTTTTAAAATCTTGCTTTTTAATTTTTTAAAATGCTATTTTAGACCTTTATTTTCAACAAATTAAGTGTCCTTAAGTAGTTAACTTAAGGACACAATTGGAGGGTAAAATGAAGCAAGTAAAAAATAAAAACATGATGGTATTGTTGGTAATACTTATAGTAACCTTAACAAGTAGCATTGGCTATAGTGCGTTACAGTCAAATTTAAAAGTAACAGCAGATTTAAATGTCTTAAAAGATTACGTACCGGATGGAACTTTGTATGGCATGATGCATCACGTATCAGAAATGGATAATGTAGGCAGTAAATATGTGAGTAATCCTAGTGGAGTAGATTTTGGTAAGATATCATCCAATACAAATGGAAAAGGAGTGTATGAACTACATACGACTAAAGATGAGAAATATCCTATTCATTATTATCGCGGTGAAGTAGATAATAATGTCATATTTGCCAACTTCTGTTGGAAGATAATAAGGACAACCGAAACAGGAGGAGTAAAACTGATATATAATGGGGAACCCGATGATAATGGTAAGTGTGATAATATGGGTGAAAACACTCAAATAGGAATTTCAGCTTATAATGTTGATACTAATGAAGCAAAATATGTCGGATATAAATATG